>DAIPKK010000053.1:0-4082 GCA_036769805.1 Patescibacteria group bacterium | reverse complement strand
AAAATCACCGTTCGTCATCAAGGCGGTCGCGTGAAATTGTTTTATCGCTTGGTTGATTTCAAGCAAGATAAATTTGATGTGCCTGGCGTGGTTAAAACCATTGAACACGATCCGAATCGTAACGCTCGTATCGCTTTAATCGCTTATCGTGATGGTGAAAAACGTTATATTGTTGCTCCGGCTAATTTGAAAGTCGGACAAAGCATTATCAGTTCCAAAAAGAATGCTCCGATTGAACTTGGTAATCGTTTACCTTTGGAAAAGTTACCTTTGGGTACCATGGTTTATGGTGTGGAATTGGTTCCGGGTCGTGGCGCGAAATTAGCGCGTAGCGCCGGTTCAATGATTCAATTCATGTCTATGGAAGGGGAATTCGCTCAATTGAAATTGCCTTCCGGTGAAGTTCGTTCCGTGCCGCGAAGCAGCATGGCTTCCATCGGTCAAGTTGGTAATTTAGATTATATGCATATTCGTTTGGGTAAAGCCGGTCGCAAACGATATTTGGGTATTCGTCCGTCCGTTACCGGTAAGGCGATGAATCCGGTTGATCATCCACATGGTGGTGGTGAAGGTCATAACCCAATCGGTTTGCGTTTTGCTAAGACCAAATGGGGTAAGAAAGCGATGGGTGTCAAGACCAGATTGCCAAAAAACAAGAGCAATCGTTTGATTGTTTCTCGTCGTAAAGGTAAATAATTAAATTAAGTTGATATAATATGACTAGATCATTAAAGAAAGGCCCTTACGTTGATCCGAAGGTCCTAAAAAAGGTCGCCAAACAAAAGCCAAATGATGGCACCATCAAAACTTGGGCTCGTGATTGTACAATTACTCCGGAAATGGTTGCTTATACTTTTGGAGTTCACAACGGCAAAGATCATATTTCCGTGTTGATTACTGAAGATATGGTCGGACACAAGTTGGGCGAATTCGCTCCGACTCGTAAATTCCCGGGACATGGTGGTAAAGCCGCCGCCGCCCCGGCCGCCAAACCGGCTGCCGCTCCGGCCGCTAAGCCTGCCGCTAAATAACGCTTAATCAAATTAATTGTTGATATATGATTATCAAAGCTACATTGAATAATTGCCGCATGGCCCCACGAAAAGTGCGTTTGGTCGCCGATTTGATTCGTGGCAAAAAGACCAGCGACTCTTTGGCGATTTTGCATTTCGCCAACAAGCAAGCCGCTTTGCCGCTTGCCAAATTGATTAAGGCGGCGATGGCTGATGCCAAGCATAATTATAATTTGGATGATAAGGATTTTGTGGTTCGTGAAATTTTGGTGAATGAAGGTTTGACTTACAAGCGTTGGATGCCACGCGCCATGGGCCGTGCCACTCCGATTCGTAAACGTGGCAGCAACATTATCATCGGTTTGGAACCGATTGCCGCCAAAGCCGAAGTCGCAAAAAGCGAAGGAAAAGTGGAAGAAAAAGTCGAGGTGAAAAAAGAAGTGAAGCGTGTCCGTAAGGCTACCGGGACTGTTGCCAAAAAACCGGCGGCTAAAAAGACCGGCACTCGTACTAAGAAAGCCGAATAGAGTAATAAATTAATTGAAATAATATGGGGAAAAAAGTAAATCCAAAGGGATATCGTCTTAGTTCCATTTTCACCTGGGACTCCAAGTGGTTTGCCCGCAAAAATGATTATAAGCGAGCCTTATCTTTGGATATTAAAATCAAAGATTTTTTACGAAAAGAATTGAAGAATTTTTCAATTTCCAAAATCGGTATGGAAAAAACCGCCAATTCTATGGTGGTCAATATCTATACTGCCAAACCGGGTGTTTTGATCGGTAAGGGTGGTGCCGGCATTGAAGATTTGAAAAAGAAAATCAAGTATAATTTCTTTGCCAGCGAAAAAGTCAATTTGGAAGTCAATATTTTGGAAGTTTCCAAACCGGCTTTGAATTCCGAGTTGGTTTTACAAGGAATTGCCGCTGACATTGAAAAACGTGTGCCGTTCCGTAAAGCGATGAAACAAGCTATCGGTAAAGTGGAGCGCGCCGGTGGTAAAGGTGTTAAGATTTCCGTGTCCGGTCGTTTGAACGGCGCTGAAATCGCTCGTCGTGAAGTTTTGAGCACCGGTAAAATTCCGTTGCAGACTTTGCGTGCCAACATTGATTACGCTCAAGGCGTGGCCAATACCATTTACGGGGCAATCGGCATCAAGGTTTGGATTTATAAAGGCGATATTTTCTCCGGTGACGCCAACAGCCAACCGGAACCGCGCGATACCCGCGATAATCGTGGGGAACGTGGGGAAGGACGCGGTAAGCGTAATTTCAACGCTCGTCCTCGCCGCAACGCGAAGAGTGAATAATTTTTATCATTTAAATAATCATTAATAGATAAATAATATGTTGATCCCGAATAAGGTAAAACATCGCAAGTGGCATAAAGGGCGATCTCGCAACGTCGGTGTTGCCAGTCGTTCTTTGGATGTCAGCTTTGGCGAATATGGCTTGAAGTCCATGGATTATTCCTGGGTAAATTCTCGCCAAATTGAAGCGGCTCGTCGCGCGATGGCTCGTTTTGTCAAGCGCAGCGGTCAAATCTGGATTAGAATTTTTCCGGATAAGCCGGTCACCAGAAAAGGTGAACAATCAGTCATGGGTTCCGGTAAAGGTAGTCCGGAATTTTACGTGGCGGTGGTGAAGCCCGGTACGGTTCTCTTGGAAATCGGTGGCGTGCCGGAAGCGGACGCGAAGGAAGCTTTGCGTTTAGCCGGTCACAAGTTTCCTTTGAAATCAAAAATCGTTCTTAAACACTAATTTCAACCAATATGAAAATGGCCGAATTAAAAGAGAAATCAATTGATGAATTAAAAGACTTATTGGCTGAACAAGAATTGAAATTAAATCAATTGAAATTCAAAGCCGGTGTTCATCAATTAAATACCATGCATGAATTTACGGTTGCTCGACAGACTGTCGCGCGCATCAAAACCATCTTGCGTGATAAAGAATTAAATAATCTTAAATAAGTCATATGAAAGAAGCTAACAATGTAACCAAGGAGCGAAGTTTTGAAGGCTTGGTGGTGAGCGACAAAATGGATAAAACCATTGTCGTCTTGGTGGAATCCTTCAAAATGCATCCGGTTTACAAAAAACGCTTTAAGGTGAGCAAGCGTTATAAAGTTCACAATGAAAACAATGAAGCGAAAGTCGGTAATGTCGTTCGTTTCGTGGAGTGCCGTCCTTTAAGTAAAGATAAAAGATGGCGATTGGTCGAGATTGTTCGCGTTAAATAATTAAGTAAGAAGTCAATTATATGATACAAGTCGAATCTTTTATGCAAGTGGCCGACAATAGCGGCGCCAAGCAATTGCAGTGCATTCGTGTCTTGGGCGGCTATAAAAAGCGTTATGCGCGCGTCGGTGACTTGATGACCTGTTCCATTAAGGAAGCGCAACCGCACAGCATGGTTAAGAAAGGTGATGTGGTCCAAGCGGTGTTGGTGCGTACCAAAAAGGAAATCAAACGAGCTGATGGTACGGTTGTCCGTTTTGATGACAACGCGGCCGTGATCGTTGATAAAACCAGCAAGGAAATGAAAGGCACTCGCGTGTTCGGGCCGGTGGCTCGTGAATTGCGCGCTAAGGGCTTTAGCAAAATCATTTCTTTGGCCCCTGAAGTATTATAATTAATTTTTATATCGATTATATGAAGTCTAAAATTAAGAAAGGCGATGTCGTGCGGGTTTTGACCGGCAAAGACAAGGGGAAAGAAGGAAAGATCACCCAAGTCTTGGCGAAAGAAAACCGCGTGGTGGTGGACGGCGTCAATGTTTCTTTCAAACATTTACGCGCTCGCCAAAACGACAAGTCCGGCCAAAAAATTCAATTTTTCGCGCCGATTGAAATTTCCAATGTTCAATTGTTATGTCCTAAGTGCAATAAAGCCAGTCGAGTAGGCATTCAATTGACCGATGACAAGAAACGCGTGAGAATTTGTAAGAAATGCAATACGGCGATTGATTAATAATCTAATTTTAAAGCAAGCTTATGCGTTTAATGGAAAAATATAATAAGGAAATCGTTCCGGCGTTGAAAGAAAAGTTCGGTTATAAGAACGTCAAC
>DAIPKK010000012.1:12563-20235 GCA_036769805.1 Patescibacteria group bacterium | reverse complement strand
TGGCGTAGCCAGCAAACCGAAACCGCCGGCGTTACAGCCGGCGGTAGTTCATTTTGAACATTTATTACACTGACAAAGATGATGGGGATGTGGGTAACTCACGAAAAGTTTACGTTAATTTAACTATCAATTTGTTATAATAATTTTACTTAATTATTAAATAACAAAAATATGGATGCCAAATCCCTATCATTTTTTAATGGTGCAAAAATTCGTCGCGTTTGGGACGAGAAAGAGCAAAAGTGGTATTTTTCAGTGGTGGACGTGGTTGGTGTGTTAACGGAGAGTGATAGAGCACGTAAATATTGGAGTGATTTAAAAGTAAAATTGATTAAGGAGGGGGCGCAGTTGTCCGAAAAAATCGGACAACTGAAATTTATGTCACTTGATGGTAAATATTACGTAGGCGATGCAGCGGATGTGGAAACAATTTTTCGTTTAATTCAATCTATTCCAAGCAAGAATGCTGAACCATTTAAGTTATGGCTCGCTAAAGTAGGCCGAGAACGGCTTGAAGAAATGGCCGATCCGGAAAAGGCAATTATTCGCAGTCAGGAATATTGGCGGAAAATGGGGCGAAGTGAAAAATGGATAAAAAGACGATTGGTCGGGCAAGAAATCAGAAATAAATTAACTGAATATTGGCGCACGCACGACGTTGATGAAAGTAAAGATTTTGCTTTGTTAAGTAATATTATTCATAAAGGTTGGTCGGATTTAACGATTACGGAGCATAAAAATTTGAAAAATTTGGATAAACAAAATTTGCGTGACCATATGTCTGACGTGGAATTGTTTTTTACGTCATTTGCGGAACTGGCAACGGAACAAATTGCTGAAAGTTTAGATGCAAAAGGCTTGGCAGAGAATAAAATTCCTGCTAAAAAGGGTGGGGCGATTGCTAAAGATGCCCGTCTGAAGTTGGAAGCGGAAACCGGAAAACCGGTTGTCGATAACAAGAATTTCTTGAATGACAGCGCGAATAAAAAACTGATTTGACAATCCTATTATCATTTGTTATCTTATCAATACAGCTGAAATTCAGCTAATTTTTATTAATTTACTTGCGTTTTTCTGGGTTCCAGCCCGCTTAGGCTATTACTCGGAGACTCGTGTATTAACGACATTTCTATGTTGAATCCAAAAAGTAAGCAAAAGTTGATTGCGAAATTTCGCATTCATCCGAACGACACCGGTTCCCCGGAAGTTCAAATCGCTATTTTAACTGAAGAGATCAAGGAATTGACTCGTCACTTGAAAGAGCATCGTCATGATTTTTCTTCTCGTCGCGGTTTGTTGAAAAAAGTGGCGGAAAGAAAGAAATTGTTACGATATTTGTATCGTGAGAGTGTGGAAAGATTTGAAAAATTAGTAGAACAATTGAAGTTGAAGATCAGCCGCGCCTTCCTAAGACGTGAAGAGGCTTTGAAAGAATTGAGCGAAGATGAAGCCAAGGCGGAAGAAGAAATCAGTGAATAGTCTTTAACAATTGAAAATTTTGGACACCTTATCCATAATTTAAAAATTGAACCAAGCTTCGTGCTTGCTTCTAAGGTGTTTCTTCGAGCTTTTTAATATTAAAAATCGCTTGGGGGAATGCCAACCTCAGGCGATTTTTGTTTATCCCTGTGGATAACTTGAAAAAAGTTTACGTTAATTTAACTATTAATAGTGTATAATGAGTATGGAAAAAGAATTGAAGCATTATGAGTTGATGTACATCGTTCCTGCCAAATTTGCCGGTGAGGAATTGGAAAGCATCAAAAACAAGATTAGTGATTTGTTGACCGGTAACGGCGCGGAAATCACTAAAACCCAAGAGATGGGCCGTTTGCGCTTGGCTTATCCGATCAAAGGCGTTTTTCAAGGTTTCTATTATGTCTTGGAATTTAACGCTGAACCGGTGAAAGTTCGCAAAGTTGAATCTTTGTTGAGAATTATGCCGGAAGTGTTGCGCTATTTGTTGATTAACAAGCGTGTTTTAACCGAACGTGAATTGGAAGCGGAAAGTCGCTTAAATGCGGCTGTGGAGGCGGAAATGCGCGCTAAGGGTTATCGTGAGATGCCTGCTGAGGATGTGCGTCCTGAGCGGGCGGCCCGTAAAGAAACGGTAGCCGAGATGGTGGCGGAAGAAACCGTCGCGCCGGTGATTGATCCGGTGTCCGCGGAAATGAATTCCGACGAAACCATCGTGGAAGCCGTGGCCGAAGAGGTCAAAGAGGAAAAGAAAACTCGTAAGAGCAAAGACAAGAAAATTTCTTTGGATGAAATGGATAATAATTTGGATGATTTTATCTCCGATGATATCAACAAATTGTTATAAGAATCACCGAGTGATTTAAGTAATTAAAAAAACAAATTTATGGATTTGAACAAAGTGATGTTAATCGGCCGCGTGGTCAAAAAGCCGGAAATGCGCAGCACGCCGAGCGGTCAAAATGTCAGCACTTTTTCGGTGGTGACCAATCGTATGTGGACCGATAAAAACGGCCAAAAGCAAGAAAAAGCTGAATTTCATAATATCGTGGCTTGGGGGCGTTCCGCCGACATTGCCAGTCAATATTTGGATAAAGGCAAAAAAATTTATGTGGAAGGTCGTTTGCAAACCCGCGATTGGGAAGGCCAAGATGGCGTGAAACGTTATCGCACCGAGATTGTCGCCGAGAATTTCATTATGTTGGATAGAAGCGGCAGCAACAGTGGTGATGGCAGCGAACCGATTATCATTGAACCGGTGAAAGATATGCCGGTGGATGAAGTGAATTTGGAAGATATTCCATTTTAAACCTTTAATTAAGAAAGAATAATATGGTTAACAACTTATTAGCGAAGAAGAAAAAGCAATGTTATTTTTGTGTGAATAACATTCGTGAAGTGGATTACAAAAATCCGCAAATGTTACGTCGTTTCTTATCTTACGAAGCAAAAATTGCCGCTCGTCGTCGCACCGGTTTGTGTGCCTCGCACCAACGTCAATTATCAACCGCGATTATGCGCGCTCGTTTTATGGCTTTGTTACCGTTTGTGAGCAGATAGGATTATAGTGACAATGATTTGTCAATAAAAAAAACGCGCGACCGATGGGCCGCGTGTTTTTTTGTTTGTAAAAATTTACTTTTTAGCGCATTTCGGTAACATCAATGTTGATATAATATTATCAAACCTGTTAAAATGGTTTTATGATTTATTGATAAAATTATGAATAAAAAAATTTTGCTTACCGGTGGGGCCGGTTATATCGGCAGTCACACTTTGAAACTTTTGGCCGAACAGCCTTATGATTTGTGGGTTTATGATGATTTATCCAATGGTTTGGCGTCTTTGTTGCCGGCAAAAGCTCATTTGGTGACCGGTGATTTGCAAGGTCCGGAGCTGGAGAAATTATTTAAAACGGAAAAATTTGACGCCGTGATTCACGATGCCGCCAAAATTGACGTCACTGAATCAATGGCCGATCCATATTATTATTATCATCACAATACGGTCGCCACCTTGAAATTGTTGCGTTTGATGGAGGCGCAACAATGTCGACGTTTGATTTTCGCTTCCACCGCCGCCGTTTACGGTTGCGCCAAAGATTTGCCGGTGACGGAAAATACTTTGACTCAGCCAACTAATCATTACGGACAATCCAAATTAATTGCAGAAAAAATGATTTTGGCCGGTAAAACTTATGGTTTGAAATCGGTGATTTTTCGTTTTTTTAATGTTGCCGGCGTGGATGTGGAATTGGGGCGTAAATTGAAAGTCGGTCATAATTTGTTGGGAAAAATCATTGAGGTTTTGGGTGGAGAAACGGCACAGCTGGCGGTTTTTGGGAAAAATTGTCCGACGGTGGGGCAGTCCAGCGCGTGATTTCATTGACGTGCGTGATATTGCTTTGGGGCAAGCTCGCGCGGTGGAAGCGTTATTGTCCGGTTTTGAGGGCGGAATTTTTAATTTGGCGGTCGGGCAGCCATACACGGTTTTACAAGTAATCGCGCAAGCGGAAAAAGTGAGCGGGCGAGCTTGTCCGTATTCATTCGCCGAAGCGCGGGAAGGAGAAGTGTCGGTCAGTTATGCCGATGCGGGGCGCGCGGCGGGGGCGTTGGCTTGGCGAGCGCATTATTCGTTGGAGGACATGGCGCGGGGGGAGTGGCAGTGGTATTCGCGTTAAAATTTGTTATAATTATATTTAAGATGATTTAAATCATAAAATAAAATGTATGGCTACTTGGTAAAAGGTGTTAATTGGGATTGTTGTTTTCATTGTCGGCGTAATCGCTTTGGCAATGTGGGCGACTTCCGGTATTGTTAAAGTGGCGGAAGATCAATTATCTTTAATCAAATCCGGTGATATCAACGGCGCTTATGCTTTGACTTCCGGAATGTTTAAAGAAGCCACCAGCTTGGAAGTGTTTACTGATTTTGTCAACGCTTATCCGGTTTTATCTCAAAACGGTGAGGTCAGTTTCAGTGAAAGAGAAGTTGATGGGGATACCGGTTATTTGTTCGGTACTATTACCGCGCAAGACGGCACAGCCATGAAAGTTGAATATCAATTAATTAAGGAAAACGATAAGTGGGCGATTATGGGCATTAATTTGACCCCATAGAACCTCTATTGTGTTTTTTAAAACATTGTGCTATATTCATTTTAGCAAGAGTTTACTTTAGCTTGGTCTTACACAAATAAATCAGTGTAAGTGAAAGAGAAAGTCAAAGTGGTCGCCTTGCGGTTTAATATTTATTTGTGTGAGTACAACTATGGCTAAAAAGTTATATGTTGGCAATTTGCCTTACTCCACCAACGATGCGTCATTGAAAGATATGTTCGCTGAAGCTGGTGCTGTGGAAAGCGCTGCCATCATCATTGACAAGATGTCCGGTCGTTCCAAAGGTTTCGGTTTCGTGGAAATGTCCACTGAAGAAGAAGCCCAGAACGCGATCAGCATGTTCAATGGTAAAGAAGTTGATGGCCGCAAAGTCGTTGTGAATGAAGCTCGTCCGATGGAAGATCGTCCTCGTACTGGGGGTGGTTACAATCGTGGCGGTTCTCGTGGCGGTTTTGGTGGTCAACATCAATCTAACAATCAAGATTGGTAAAAATATTTGTAATCTTCATTGATTATAAACAAAAAATCATCCTTCGGGATGATTTTTTGTTTGATTGACAAAATCTAAAGAATTGTTTGGTTTTTTATTTTTTGACAGATAATCATTTTTCCGCTTTAATTGAGTGACTCGGAAAGGAGGGTAGCGCAATGGTTCTTTGGGGAAAAACAAAAGACGGGAAGAATGCTTTATCCTTATCGGATAAAGAGGCCGGTGATTTGCTGGCTTTGTTCTATGACATTCGGACGATGAAGGATCTGCCACGTTCCGGTTGGTTTTTCAAGGGAATTAAAAATCCCGAAAGCCTGGCCGACCACAGTTGGTTCGTGACGATGATTGCTTTGTCATTAGGACAATATCTCATCGAAACCAAGAAAATGGCGATTGATTTGGAAAAAATCATCTGCATGGCAACAATTCATGATCTTCCGGAACTGAAGACCATGGATATTCCCACGCCGATTGTTACGAAGTACTTGGGGAAGACTCACAAACACGAGATTGAAACTTCCGCGTTTTTGGACGTTTTTCACAAGATTTCGTTGTCGGCGATTTCGGTGGCCTTGTTGCCGATTTGGCAAGAATTTGACGCCAGGCAATCACTGGAAGCCAAGCTCGTCAACTGCGCCGATAAGTTGGACATGATGCTTCAGGTTATTCGTTACGAAGAACTGGGTCATCAAAACATGGCCGACTTTTGGGAAGATGGTAAACGCATTTTCACGGATTTGGACTTGTTGGTGTTTTATGAGGCTTTAATCAGCTTGCAAAAAGAAAAAATCAGTCATTGAGAAAACGTCGGTTCATGAGGATTCATCAGAGTCCTTTTTTTATTTTTATAATTAGTAAAAATGTGCTAAAATAAAAATAATATTTTTGAAAAATTTTTATATGAAAAATAAAATCGGGGTTTTTGATAATTATAAAAAGCAAAAGGAGATTGATGAGCAAAAGCAATCGGTTGATTTTTTATCACAAAGTAGGGATAGTGATTTGGCAAGGTTACATCAAGAGGCTGAGGATTTGGCCGGTCATGAATTATTCATCTTGGATAATTTACGTAAAAAATGGAATGAGGCGCGTAAAAATTTCCGAAATTTTTCTTACGACAAAGAATTGATGAGTCAGTCTGCTCCGTGGACTTCGGAACAATTAATGGATTTAGGCAGGGAAGGTAATTCTTATGTTGAAAAAGCGAAAGAGGCAAAATCATTGTATTTGAAAAAACTTCAAGAGCATTTGGCTTTATTAAAAGGGGCTGATAAATTTAAAAAATAAAAATATATTTATGAGAGCGGCGCACAAAGGTTTCCTTTCGCCAAAATTGTTGTTTGTGTTGGTTTTGGCTTTGGGGGTGATGGGGATTTTATTTTATTTATCACGCAGCACAACATTTACCACAGTGGAGGTTAATTTAACGGCGGCACAAAATTTGCAGGCCCAGTCATTAAAAGATGTCGGTGCATTGGAAGAAAAACATTTGAAAGATGGTAAGCAGGTTTTGACCGGTTTTAATTTGGATAAGTATTATTTGAATAATCCAGAGGCTTGTTCGGAAAAGTTTTTCGCTGATGTTCCCAATGAAACTCAAACCTATGAAAATAAAGATCATAAAATAAAGTTTTTCTATCCTTATAACATCAATTGGGGAAATGCTAATTACTATATTGCGCCTTTGGATGAATTGGATGGTGTTTTGTATTTTGGCCCGGTTTTTAATCATGAGAATTGTGTTTGGGAAAGAGCCTACAAGATGACGGTGCAAAAACGTCGTTCCATTACGGAAATTTTTAATGACTTGCAAACAAAATATCCGAATGTGATTCCGGAAATCATTGAAATCGGCAGTAAAGAAGTAATCAGTTATACGGTGGAGAAGTCGGCGAACTGTGTTTATCCGGTTTATTATTTGTTGGGACCGGATTTTGATTATGAGTTCAGTACCATTTGTAGCAGCAATTTGGAAAACGATCAGGCGTTCTTGGGACAAATCATTGAGAGAGTAAAATTTTTGCCATAATTAGCCAAAAATAAGCATTTTTATTGAAATTTTCAATACTTGACATTTTTTTTGTTAAGTGTTAAGTTGTTTGGAATAAGAAAAGAGCAGGTGTTGAGCCACGCCTGTTCCCAGCCGACTCGGGGGTTTTGGCTCTTGGTTTCATGAGTTTCTCCCTTTCCTCTCGTTGCTCGTGTTTCCTCACCCCGAGTCGGCGTTTCTTTCGGCTCAGTTCATTTTACTGGTTTACGGCGTTCCGCATGGCATCGGTTGGGATCTAATCTCCAACTCTGCGCCCAGCCCGTGATTCTGCGGGACGCCGCCTTCTTATTTTCATGAACGTGTGGATCTTTATTCATACGTTTGAGGACAAAGAGATTCATGCATGTTGCAGTTTGGTTTCGTGGCTATGCCCCGACACAAGTACACACCCCTCCTATCTTGTCGTTCGGGGTGCCTCTTTACCAAACTGCAACCTGGATGGATTCTCTGAGTCCTCTTTTTTTTTGACCATTGATTACATTGATGGAACATTGATTACACTGAGGGTGATGATGAAGATGATTTTGTTGAAAGGGC
>DAIPKK010000012.1:0-12463 GCA_036769805.1 Patescibacteria group bacterium | reverse complement strand
ATTCGCCCTTACATAAAAGAAATAGAGTCAAAATTATGATAATAAGTCAGAGTCCATCAGGGAAAACGATAAATGCTGTAAAAATGTTATTTGATGGAAAGGTGGTTTGTAAATGTACATCAGACGAATCAAAGTTCAAAACAAAAAAATCAGCAGGTTCTCTGCTGATGTGAATTAGCCGGTTTTCTCCAAACTCAGGACGAACATTTCGTCGTAGAGTATGGTGTAGATTTCGGCGGGCAGGTGAAAATCCACGCTCAAACCGATGATGTTGGGGATTTCTCCGTTCGTCACCAGGTTGAGTTTGATTTCAGTTTTGGCTTTTTGTTTGTTGAACTGGAACGACACGTTGTCGCGCCGACTAGCCATGATTGTCATGAGCCAGTTTTCCAGGCTTCTGATGTCGTCAGCCAGCCGCGCCCTCACTGCATCCACCGTTTGGTTGCGGAAAGAGTATTCCATCACCATCGTTTGGATGATCACGCTCAGGTGGTCAAGCACCAGATTGGGCGCGTTTTTGATAAATTCCAGGGGCGCGCCATTGGCCAAAAACACAAATTTTGCTTGCGGGAAATTTGGAATGAACCAATATTCCGTGTTGTTGAAGACAATCGCGTTGATTTCCAGTTCACGCAGGATGACCGGCGATTTTTGGAAAATTTGCGATAAGACAAATAATGAATCATCGCCAAAGCCGATTAGGTGTTTCATGGGCGTCCCTCCTGATAACCGGCAATTGCTTGCTAGTCTGTTTCGGGTTTAGTTTCCTCTTCCGCTTCTTGGCTGTTTGTCTCCAGCCACATGACCATCAGCAGATCAGCACATTTCTCCCAAATTTTTTGTGGTGGATTTTTGTCCGTGTGTAGCACAAACATTTTGGGAATAAAGGGGAAGCTGATCATCAGTGGTGGAAAGTGTTTGCCAATCTGCTTATTAAGCCAAGTGAAATCCTCCCGTAGCGGGTGTTTGTCCAGTTTGGCTTTGGTCCAAGCTTTTAATTTTTGGCTGATAATCCGGTTTTTTTCACGGGTTTGCGGATCTTGGTGTTTTTTCGCGATGGTTTCATGGCGCGACAACAGATACACCAAAGATAAGCAATCAATGGCGATTTCTGGATCTTTTTTGACCAGTGAGAGGGCGTTAGGCCCAATTAGGTACAGGTAGTTTTCAAACGGAAAGTGGGGAATCAGCCAATGTTCCTCATCGTCAGTAAAAACTTTCTGTATTATTAGCTCTTTTCTGATGAAAAAAGCGTTTCTGAGGAAGAGTTGCTGTGCGGACACAAACAACGATTCCCGGCCAAATCTGAGCGGTATCAGGTTGTTTGTGTTCATTGCCGCCTCCTTTCATCTTTAGTTTGCTTAAAAAGCAGGGAAATGTCAAATAAAATTCCCGGAACATTCATTGCCAAAAGCCATTAAATTGTTATAATAAAGGAGTTAAAATTATTCAGATAAACATAAAAATTATGGTAACAGTTTTGATTTTTTTCTTGGTTTTATCGCTTTTGGTTTTAGCTCATGAATGGGGACATTATATCAGTGCCGTGAAAACCGGTATCAAGGTGGAAGAATTTGGCATTGGTTTTCCGCCACGTTTGTTTGGCGCTTACAAAAAGAACGGCAAATGGCGTTGGATTTGGGGTAATAAAGAAATTTTGGATGCCGATGGTACGGTTTATTCTTTTAATTTGATTCCCTTGGGCGGTTTCAATAAAATCAAAGGGGAAAATAATACCTTTGATTGGCATAAATTTGATGAAAGATTGGCTGATTATCGTCAGGGATTAAATGAAGACTTGTCCAACCAGCAGGCGAAAAATTTATCTCGTTTGTTAAGTGAAGAAGGGCAAGCTTTGTCTTTGTTTGATAGCAAATTCAATTATGACAATTATTTGAAATTAAGTGATCGGGAAAAATTGACGATTTTGGAAAATTTTACCGATAATCGTTTGAAAAATGATAAGGATGCTTTTTATACGCAAGCTGCTTGGAAGCGCTTGCTTGTTTTAGTTTCCGGACCGTTTATGAATTTTGTTCTAGCGATGTTTTTGTTGGCCATCGGTTTTATGATTGGCTTGCCGGAAGTGGTGGATGATTCCATGGCGACGGAAGCGCCGGCGCGCGTGCAAATTTATGAAGTATTTCCGGAATCTCCGGCCGCGCAAGCCGGTTTGGAGTTGGGGGATTTTATCGTGTCCATCAATGGCCAAGAGTTTAATCAAGTGGGTGCGGTCTCGGATTTGTTGCAAGCTTCCGCCGGGCAAGAATTGGCCGTGGTGGTGGAGCGTGGTGGCGTAGCGCAAACTTTTAACGTGACGCCGCAAGCGATTAACGAACAGGAAACCGATTACGTGGGTATTGGTGTGTCTTTGGTGCGCGTCAGTGTTGTTAAATATCCGTGGTATGAATCAATTTGGTTGGGAATCAAGCAGACCTTTTTGACAATGTGGTTGATGATCACCACTTTGGTGGCGATGATTGTCAATTTGTTTAAGGAAGGTGAGCCGGGCGTGGCTTTGGCCGGACCGATCGGCATTGCTTCTTTAACCGGTAAATTCGCGCGCATGGGCTTGAATTATTTGTTGCAATTCAGCGCGATGTTTTCCATCAATTTGGGTATTTTGAATTTATTCCCATTTCCCGCTTTGGATGGGGGAAGAATCGTTTTCGTGATTGCCGAGAAATTGCGGGGTAAACCGGTTAATTCCAAAGTGGAAGCCTGGTCCCACGTCCTTGGTTTCGGCCTATTGATCACTCTGGTCGTGATCGTCACCTTTAAAGAAGTGCTGCAATTGATTAATAATTAATTTAAAATATTAAATCTCTATGTCTGACAAGGATTATCAGTCGTCAATCAAAAAATTGCGTAAAGATTTCACCAAAGATTTGTTGGCTGCCGAGAATTTGGAAGCCTTGGATGATTTGGACAACAAGTATTTGGGAAGAAAAACCGGTTTGTTGAACAATGTTTTAAAAACTTTGAAGGATTTGGATGTGGAGCAAAAGAAAGTTTTAGGTCCTTTGGCCAATGAGTTGCGTGATTACATGGAAAAAGCTTTGGAATCAAAAAAAGATGAATTGAAAGAGCTTTCCTGGAAAGAACAAATTTCCAAAGAAAAAATTGATTTGACTTTGCCTTTGGTGAAAGATGAGAAAGGTAATTATCATCCTAACACCATTGTGCAAAGGGAAATTGAAAAATTGTTCGCGCGCATGGGTTTTTTGGTTTTGGATGGACCGGAGTTGGAATCCGAGTTTTATAATTTTGACGGTTTGAATATTCCCGCCACTCATCCGGCGAGGGAAGATCAAGATACTTTTTGGTTGGATAACGGTTTTTTGTTGCGCAGCCAAACTTCTTCGGTGCAGGTGCGGGCGATGCGTCAGTATGGCGCGCCTTTACGTTGCATCGTGCCGGGCCGAGTATTTAGAAATGAAAATGTGGACGCCAGTCACGAACATACTTTTTACCAATTGGAAGGGATGATGATTGGTAAGGAAGTGAGCGTGGCCAATTTAATCGCCATGATGAAAACTTTGTTGGCGGCGGTTTTCGGTAAAGAAGACATCAAAGTTCGTTTGCGTCCGGGATATTTTCCGTTCGTGGAACCGGGTTTTGAATTGGATATGCAATGCACTTTGTGCAATGGCGCCGGTTGTCCGGTGTGCAAACAGAGCGGGTGGATTGAGGTTTTGCCTTGCGGCATGATTCATCCCAATGTTTTGAAAGCCGGTGGCGTTGATCCTGATGAATATGTCGGTTTCGCTTTTGGTTTGGGTTTGACGCGTTTGGTGATGTTGAAATACAACATTGATAATATTCGCTTGTTGCAAAGCGGTGATTTGCGTTTTCTAAAACAATTTTAATTCATAACCCAAATTCAAATATATGTTGATCAGTCTGAATATTTTAAAAAAGTTTGTGGACATTCCCGAGGAAATTACCGCCTCGGAAATTGCCAATTTGCTCACCATGAAAACCATGGAAGTGGAAGGCGTGGAAAAGCTCGGTGAATATTGGGAAAAAATCGTGATTGGGCAAATCGTTTCCGTTAATCCGCATCCGCAAGCCGATCGTTTGCGTGTTTGTCAGGTGGATATTGCCAAGAGCCCTTTGTTGAATATCGTCTGTGGCGGGATTAACTTAGAGCCGGGCATGCTCGTGGCGGTGGCGCCGGTCGGTGCTAAAGTTTTATGGCACGGCACGGAAGAAGCGGTTTTGGAAAAAACCAAAATCCGCGGCGTGGACAGTGAAGGGATGATTTGCGGCGCTACGGAAATCGCTTTGGGAAATTTATTTCCCTCCGGTGATGAACGGGAAATTTTGGATTTGACAGCTTTGGGCTGGGAAAAAGGCAAAGCCATTAAAGATTATTTGTCCAATGATACTTTGATTGAAGTGGATAATAAGTCTATCAATCATCGCCCGGATTTGTGGGGACATTATGGGATTGCGCGAGAGTTGGGGGCGATTTTGCATCAACCATTGAAATTTTATTCGGCCTTTTGTGATATGGAATTGGGTGTTAATACCAAAGATGAAGAGCGTTTAACGATTGACAGAAATTTGTGCGATCATTATTTGGCCATGAAAATAAAAAACGTTAGTGATGGACAATCGCCGTTGTGGTTGAAACAAGCTTTGTCTGATTTGGGAATCAAATCAATTTCCGCTTTGGTGGATATTGGCAATTACGTGATGGCCGAGTGCGGACAACCGTTGCATGTGTTTGACGCCGCGTTGGTGGAAAATGAAAAAATCACGGTGCGCGCCGCTAAAGAAGATGAAAAATTTATCGGTTTGGATGGCGGTGAATATATTTTGCATCATGGCGAAATCGTTATCGCCGACGAAGAGAAAATTTTGGCTTTGGCGGGGATTTTGGGCGGAGCGGACAGCGCTTTTAATAACAAAACCAAAGAAGTGATTTTGGAAGCGGCCCATTTTCCGGCTGATAAAATTCGTAAGGCATCAATGAATTTGAGTTTGCGCACCGAAGCTTCCATGCGTTATGAAAAGAGTTTGGATCCGGTTAATGTTTTATGGGGTGCTCGTCGTTTTTGGCAATTGGTAAAAGAAATTTTCCCGACCGCTGAGGTGGTATGGATCAACCGTTTTTCTTCTTATGATGAAAATATCAAAGAAATTAAAGTGGCGGTTTCGGAATTTGCGCGAGTGAGCGGCGTTGATTTGAGTCGTAACGAAATTGAAAATATTTTGACTTCCTTGGGGTTTGTGGTGGCGGCGGCAGATAAGAAACATAAAGATTTATTGACGGTTTCCGTGCCAACCTGGCGTGCCACCAAGGACATTAATTTACCGATTGATTTGGTGGAGGAAGTTTTGCGCATTTACGGTTATGACAATATCACCTTACGTTATCCGCAAGCGCAATTGAGTCAACCGGTGGCTTTGCCGTCTTTGGATTTGCGCGACAAAATCTTAAATCATTTGGTTTTGCATCATGATTTGAATGAAGTTTATAATTATTCTTTTTTGGCTTTGGATAGTATTAAAAAATTGGGGATTGATAATTTATCCAAATATATTTATTTGTTGAGCCCGGTGGATAAAACCCGTCCTGTTTTACGTGATGATTTGATTTATAATTTATTGGAGAATTTGGTGGAGAATGAAAAACATCAAAACAAGTTGGGGTTTTTTGAAATCGGTCGCGTTTTCCGTAAATCTGAAAACGATGTTTATGACGTGGAACCGGACAGCAACGAACGTTTGCCCTATCAACATCAACATTTGGGCGTGATTCTCGCCGATGAGGAAGATAATTTATTGCATCGGATTCAAGCTTTGGCAGAGTCTTTGTTTCAATTTTTGGGGAAAAATTATATAATTGAAGAGTGCGAAAATTCACCTGCTTATTTGCATGGTGCGCAATGTCGTCAATTGGTGTATTACAATGAAAATCAGGAAAAAATCGTGCTTGGTTATTATGGATTGTTGTCCCCGATGGTGCGTGATAATTTTGAAATCACTTTACCGACCGCTTATTTGAACTTGGACTTGGATTTATTGGTGACTTTACCGACAGTCGCGAAACGTTATCGTCCAATCAGTAAGTTTCCGGCGATTGAATTGGATGTTTCCTTTTTAATCGCGAAGGGCGTGGCTTGGGCGGATTTGTGTGATTTCATCAAAGAACAGAATGCAATGTTGAAAAATATTGAATTAATTGACATTTACCGCACCCCGGAATGGGATAATGAGGAATTGCATTCTTTGACTGTGCGCTTGTCTTATCAAAGTGATACGGAGACTTTGCAGTTGGAGCAAGTAAACCAATGGCACGAGGAGATTAAGACCAGCGTGGTAAAGCATTTTAAGGCGGATTTGCGCTAGGTTAAAAACAAAAAGTAATAAAATCATAAATAAAAACGTATGTGGAATCTTGATCAATGGTTTATCTTCGCCGGCATTGTTTTGTTGGCGTCAGCCAGTGTCTTTTTAATCACGGTATTGGCTTATTTGGTTCCGGTTTTGAAAAGAGTCAGAAAAACTCTGGATAAAACTCAGCCGATTCTTGATAACGCCGCGGTGATTACCGCCAATCTGGCGGAAGCGACCGAAGGTGCCAAGAGTTTGATTCATGAAGGGCAGAGCGCTTTTTTCCAAGCCAAACAAACAGTGCAGCGCGTTCGTGACACCGTCCAAGACTGGAGCAGTCATTTATTGATGAGAATTCTTGGTTTCGCGGTGGAAAAATTTACCGGTTTGTTTGCCGGTGAAAGCGTGGCTCGCGCGCCCCGCGCCTCAAAAACAAAAACCACTCGTCGCGTCGGTAGAAAAAGTCTTAAATAATCGGTCCTTTTGATTCTCTATGGGATTTGTCCATTTGCATCTGCACACGGAATATTCGCTGTTGGACAGCGTTATCCGGGTGCCTGATTTAATTAAAAAAATGAAAGAGTACGGCTCAAACACCGTTGCCATGACCGATCATGGTACGATGTTGGGTTTGTATCCTTTTTGGACAGAATGTAAAAAAAACGAGGTTAAAGGAATTGTCGGTTGCGAGGTGTATTTGGCGCGTGGTGCGCATAATGATCGCGAAACAGTGAATGGCAAATTGCCGCCTTATCATTTGGTGTTGTTGGCGGAGAACCAAGAAGGTTATCATAATTTGGTGAAATTGGTTTCCACCGGACATTTATTCGGATTTTATCGTCGGCCAAGAATTGATAAAGAATTATTGAAAAAATATAGCAAGGGTTTGATTGCTTTGAGCGCTTGTTTGGGCGGAGAATTGGCTTCAAAAATTTTGGATCACAAATATGATGATGCTAAGACGGCCGCTTTGGAGTATCAAGAAATTTTCGGGAAAGAGAATTTTTTTGTGGAAGTGCAACGTAACGGTATTGAGGAACAGGATAAAGCCAATATCTCTTTAATTAAAATCGCTAAGGAAATCGGGGCCGGTTTGGTCGCGACCAATGATTGTCATTATTTGAATCGGGAGGACGCCAAGTTACAAGAAATTATGTGGGCGGTCAGTGATGGCAAGAAGATTTGGGATGAGTCGCGGCGGCGGGCGTGGAGCGAGGAGTTTTATATCAAGAGCCCGCAAGAAATGGAATTGTTGTTTTCCGATTTGCCGGAAGCGATTGAGAACACTGAAAAAATCGCCGAGCGTTGTCAAACACCGAAAATTAAATTTGATCGGGTGACGCCCAGCTATTGGGGCTTGCAAGAAGGTGAGTCGGCACAAGAAAAGTTGCGACACATGACTTACGAGGGGGCGGCTAAACTTTATAAAGACTTTGATCAGGATTTGATGGTCAAGCGTTTGGATTATGAGTTAGGCGTAATTCACGACAAAGGCTATGATGAATATTTTTTAATTGTGGGCGATTTGATGCAGTGGGCGCGTCGCAATAATATTTTGGTCAACGTTCGTGGCTCCGCCAGTGGTTCGGCAGTCGCATATTGTTTGGGTATCACTAACGTTGAGCCGATAAAATGGCAGTGTTATTTTGAGCGTTTTCTGAATCCGGAACGTCCGTCGCCACCGGATATTGATATTGATATTCAGGACGATCGGCGCGACGAGTTCGTCAATTACATTGCCGATAAATACGGTGAAGGGTTTTGCGCCGTCGGCACGATTGGAAGAATGAAGAGTAAGGCCGCTTTGAAAGACATCGGTCGCGTGATGGACGTGGAGTTGGCTTTGACGGAAAAATTAAGCAAATTGGTGCACGTGGAATTCGGTAAGCCGAAAAAAGTCAAACAGATGATGTTGGATGACGCTGAGTTCGCCTCAATCGTGAATAGTGATAAACGTTTGGGAGAATTGTTGGATTTGGTTTCCAAAGTGGAAGGAATGGCCCGTCACGTTTCGACGCACGCTTGCGGTCATTTAATTACACCTAAAGCGATTACCGAGTATATTCCGGTGCAGATGGAAACCGGCACGCGCGGTCGCGTCATTACGCAAATTGAAGGCGCGCAGCTGGAAGATTTGGGTTTTATGAAATTTGACTTTTTGGGTTTACGGAATTTGACGATTATCAATAATATCATCGCCAGTATTAACGAGCGTCGGCCGGCCGGCATTCCGGAGTTGAAAGTGGAAGAAATTCCTTTTGATGATGCGCCGACTTTTGAATTATTCAGTAAAGGTTTGACGACCGGGGTGTTTCAATTTGAAAGTAGCGGTATGAAAAAATATTTGCGTGATTTGCGTCCGACGGACGTGGAAGATATTTGTTTTATGGCCGCCGCTTATCGTCCCGGACCGATGCAATATATTCCCGATTATATTTTGTGTAAGCATGGTAAAAAAGCGCCTGAGTATGTGGTGCCTGAGATGAAAGAGATCGTCGGTAACACTTTTGGTTTCGCTATTTATCAGGAGCAGGTTATTAGAATTTGCGTGGATATTGCCGGTTATTCCATGGGCGGTGCCGATTTGTTACGCCGTGCCATGGGTAAGAAAAAATTGGAAATCATGCAACAGGAAGAACCGGTTTTTAAAGAAGGCGTTAAGAAAAAAGGATATAATCAAGCGGTCGCTGATCAATTGTGGAATTACTTGTTGCCGTTTGCCAATTATGGATTTAATAAAGCGCATGCCGCCAGTTATTCCATTGTCGCTTATTGGACCGCCTATTTGAAAACTCATTATCCGGCGGATTTTTTGGCCGGTTTGTTGCGTTCTGACGTCGATGATATTGAGCGCATTGCCATTGATATTCAGGAAGCGCGTGACATGAACATTGAAGTTTTGCCGCCGGACATCAATGAAAGTAATGAATATTTTACCATTGTGGATGTGAATGGCGTGGAGAAAATCCGTTTTGGTTTGAAAGCGATTAAGAATTTCGGGGAGAACGTGGCGCGGGCTTTGATTGAAGAGCGTAAAGCGAATGGAGCATATCAAAGTTTTGAGGATTTATTGACCAGGGTTAATCATCATGAATTAAACAAGCGTTCTTTGGAAGCTTTGGGTAAGGCCGGAGCGTTAAACAGTTTGATTCCGATGGAAAAATTATTGGGTAATATGGATAATATTTTGAGTTTTATCAAATCTGGTAATGAAGAAAAAAATACCAACCAGATGGGATTGTTCGGCGCGACGCAGTTGGCCAAGCCGACTTTACAATTGGATGAATTTCCGGAAATCCCTTTGAAGGAAAAGTTGGCGTGGGAAAAAGAATATTTGGGTTTGTATATTTCCAATCATCCTTTGCAAAATTATCAGCGACAGTTATCCGATGATTTAATCGCTTATTCGGAATTATCGCAATATGAAAATAAGGCGGTTGGCGTGATTGGTTTGATTAAAAAAATTCGTAAAATCATTACCAAAAAAGGTGATCCGATGTTGTTTGTCAGTATTGAAGATATGACATCCACGATTGACGTGGCGGTTTTTCCGATTTTGTATAAAGAAACGCAAAATTTGTGGGCGGAAGACGTGCCGGTTTTCATTCAAGGAAAAGTTAACAATCGCAATGGTGAGTTATCCTTGGCGGCAGACAAGGCCGTTCCTTTGGAAGGCGTCAATGTCACGCGCGTGCAGGAAACTTTGCGCGTTCTTCATAACAAGTTAAGAGGTACCGGCGCGGCCGGCGGCGCGTCCGCCGCCACGTCCACCGCGGGCAAAAACGTGAGCGCCCCGACCGACGTGCCGAGCGGCAATAAAGTTTATTTGTTGTTGGCGGACGCGCCAAACAACGATTTGGCCTATCAACTGAAAGCTATTTTTGATCGTTACGCCGGCGAGATTCCGTTATTTTTGAAAATTCGCGGCAAAGTTTATCCGACCAAAACCAAAGTACGTTATTGCGCGGATTTTTCCAATGATTTGCGCGCCTTATTAAAAAACGATGATTGTTTGGAAATGGAAATATTTTAAAATTATGAAAATCGCCGATTTAAATAAAAACTATGATGTGATTGCCGGCCAGTTCAGTGCCAGTCGGCAGAATTTGCGTTGGCCGCTGGAAGATTTATTTTTGGAAAAACTGAAAACTCTTGATCACCCGCGGATTTTGGATTTGGGTTGCGGTAACGGGCGTTTTTATTCTTATTTGCAAGCTCATCAAAATGAGTTTAAAAACGGTTTTGATTATGTCGGTGTCGATCAATCAGGCGAATTGATTCAGCAAGCGCAGGCTGCGCAGCCAAACGTGGATTGGCGCGTCGGTGCTTGGCAAAATTTGGATTCCTTGAATTTGGGAAAATTTGACGCGGTGGTCGCGTTGGCCAGTTTTCACCACCTCCCGCGAGCCGAGCAGGGACGTGGTTTGGCAACGGTTCACAAGATTATGAATGATAATGCGTATGTGTTTTTATCGGTTTGGAATTTATGGAAAAGTTCTCGTACTAAAAATTGGTGGACATTTTTCAAGGACCGTTTGTTTTTGAGTAATCAAAAGTTCGCGGAAAAATATCATTTTGAGAAAAAGGATTTGAGTACTTGGCAAGATACTTTAATGTTGTGGCAGCAGAAAATTCCTTTGTTTTATTATGCTTTTCGCAAAAAAGAATTGCGAAAATTAGCGGAAAAATGCGGGTTTGCGGAAATTGTTTGCCAATACGAAAATGACAGTTGGCGCCGAGGTGACAATTTGTATCTGATTGCGCGTAAATAGGTTGAAATTATTCATATAAAGGGTTAAATTACAGGTATCAATTCATTGTGATTATTAAACATTAAGATAGTGAAATATGGCGAAAAAAATGAAGGGCGTGATTTTAGCCGGTGGCGGCGGAACGCGTTTGTATCCCAACACCAAGGTGACCAACAAGCATTTGTTGCCGGTTTACAATCAGCCTATGCTTTATTATCCGATTCAAACTTTGTTGAAAGCCGGAATTACCGATATTTTGATTTTGCCCGGTATTGAACATGCCGGTGATTTTGCCAAACTTTTAGGTTCGGGGAAAGATTTTAACGCCAATTTTACTTTTAAAGTGCAGGATCACGCCGGCGGTTTGGCCTATGCCACCGGTTTGGCGCGTAATTTCGTGGGGGATGATAATTTTGTGATGATGTTGGGTGATAATATTTTGGAAGACAATATCATTAAAGACGTGCAGGAATTTGAATCCGGCGCGAAAATATTTTTAAAAGAAGTGTCTGATCCTTGGCGTTTCGGTGTGGCTGAGTTGCAAGGTGATCAGGTTTTATCCATTGAAGAAAAACCGAAAAATCCCAAATCAAACTGGGCGGTGATTGGTGTTTATATTTATGATTCCAAAGCTTTTGAATATATTGATACATTGAAACCGTCGGCGCGCGGCGAATTGGAAATTACCGATTTGAATAATGTTTACGTGCAAAAAGGTCAGATGAAGGCCGGTTTTGTGCAAGGTCATTGGTATGATACCGGTACTCACGAAAGTTTGGTGGATGCCGCTTATGCTTTGAAAAATATTGATCGTCCGGTGATGCCTTTGAAAACCGGTGATAAAAATTCTCCTAAGGTGGCCATTGGTGGCGTTTTATTTGATAAGGCTGATGGTTCTTATCAAACATCAAAATATTTGAAAGATTTTTTGAATAGTATTGAGAAACAGGATTATGCCAATAAAATTTTGTTGTTTGTGGATAACAGTGATTTGCCGGATAATGAGAATTCCAGAATTTTGAAGGAAAAATATCCATCAGCGGAAATTATTTATACCGGAAAAAATATCGGTTTTGGGCGCGCCAACAATTTATTGATTCGTCGCGCTCGGGAGTTGAACGTTGATTATTTTTTGGCGGCCAATCAGGATATGATGTGGGAAAATAATTTTGTTTCCGAATTGGTGAACGCGATGATGAAAAATACTCAAGCCGCGTCGGCCACCGGTAAGATTATGCGTTGGGATTTTGCCAATCGTGTTAACAGCAATCAGGGACGAACCAATTATCTTGATACTGTCGGTATTGAAATGACCAAAGAGCATCGTTTTATTGATCGTGGTCAAGGGGAAATCGATTACGGTCAGT
>DAIPKK010000011.1:8275-20252 GCA_036769805.1 Patescibacteria group bacterium | reverse complement strand
TAATATATTATTATTCATAGAAAAATTTCTATGGCCAAGGGTAATAATTCCCAAAAAAAGGAAAAGAAAAAACCGAAAAAGAGTAAATAGTTTCCATTAAAAAATCCGCCGTAGGGCGGATTTTTTAGTTATTTCAATAAGTTTTTGATTTGCAAGGTGGCGAAAAACGCTTCATCACTTTGTTTTTGGGCCATCCAATTTTCCAGTTGCACTCGTTGGCATTCAATAATCGTGGCATCAAATTCATTGACCGTCATAATCAGGCGGAAGGTTTTTAAACTTTCATCAATGGATGGTTCCAGATAACTGAAAATATAAGCGGTCGCCCCGATAATCGCTTCTTGGGAGACATTGTCCGGAGTTTTCACGCGAATGTCCAAAATATCACCGGCACTTTCACTGATGCGCACATTTTCCAATAAGAGATTTTCTTCCAACTCCAAACTCAAATCAACCAAAGCGAGCGGATCCATTTTGGTTTCATAATCCAAACCGGCGGTCGTAGTGGGAATGGAGAAGAAGCTCAAAAAACTAAAAATGCTCAAAATAATTGTGCCGATAATCAGATTTTTCATGTTCGGACCGCGATTTTGCAAAGCCTTTACCAACAAATAAAAGAAATATCCCCAGGCGGTCAAATTCAACAAAAACCAAAAATTGTAAGTGTCATTGCCGATAAAGGAAATCAAGACAATCACGAACAAAATAATATTGATGTTAAACAGAATTTTTAAAGACAAGCTGGTTTTATAACCGTTATTTTTAGATGTTTTTTCAGTTTTGCTTAGCTTGTCTTCATCGTTGTAGATTTCGTCGGTACTGGCACTGACCGGACGATTTTTGGCATCACCTTTCCAGCTGCCACCGCTACTGCGCAAAAGCCCGATTTTACGTAAAAAATTTAAAATTTTTTCCATATTGATATTGATTTATTGATGATTATTTTTGTTTGCGCAATTTTTCAAAAACCTTGAAGATATTTTCATCTTCTTGAGAGATTTTTTCACGATTCGGTTTGGTAGGTAAATCCAAATATTGATTTTTCCAGCCGCTCGGATATTTGCGTTTCAATTCATCTTTCAATTCACGAATTTGTTTGGCAGCACCGTTGGCGTTGGCGGTCGCTTTGGTAAAGGCGGTACCTTCTTCCGCTCCTTCAAACATATTATCAGCTGATTTGTTGTTAAAATAGGCTTTGTAATCTTTATCCATGGTATCAAATTGTAATTTCTTGGTGGATTCCAAGCATCGACGATGATTGTAATCATTGATTTTTTCCAAGGAAGCGATTTGCATTTTCAAGCGTTGTTCCATTTCCAAATCATCATCATATTTTTTGGCATCGACACCTTCCTTTAATTTTTTTGTGGCTTCCGCTTGTCTAGCGGCCACGCGCCAATCGTTTAATTGTTTTTCGTAGGTTTCATCCACAAAAGTTTCATGGACTTTTTTGATGACGCTTTGTCCGGTTAATTGCACTTCATTACTACCATCGTTGAAAGTTTCCAGCACCGCCAATTGTTGCTTGGCGATGTTTTGTTCGGCTTTCGGTAAGGTATTCAAACTTTCCACAATCGGTTCTTTAAAAGAAATATCAGCGCTTAAGACAGTGGAATTATAAATATCCGGCGTCGGTTCAAAGGTTTGAGCGGCGATTTGCGGAATAATAGTTTGATTTTCCGCAATCACGGTTTGGGTTTGTTGGTCCAGTTTGGCGTAGGTATCGGCCATCAATTGATCAACCGCCGCAAACGGTGCGCTTTCTTCCGTTTTTATTTCTTCAGTCGTGACTTTGGCAGGTTCGGGGGTGGCGCTGACGCCCGTTGTGGTGGTAGTTTCAACAGGTTTTGTGGTGGTGGTCGGCGTTGGCGTTGTAGTGGTTGTCGGCGTTGTGGTCGTTGTCGGTGTCGGAGTAGTGGTTTTTGGCGCGTCGCTCACGCACATTCCCGTGCTCTCATTGAGGTGCGTCCCACTCGGACAGGAGCAATCACCGATGCCCGCGTTCCAAACCGCATTATATTTGGCGCAGGCCGCTGATAAAGATTGACATTTGGAACTGCCTTCCAGAATCGCGTAACCGTCGTTACAAACGCAATCTGTTCCCACCAAGTGTGATGGGCCGTAGGGCGCGCAAATTGACGCTTCTGAAATGCAATTGCTGCCGTCGGTGGAAACATAACCGCTGTCGCAATAACATTGGTCACCGCCCCAATGGCTGTTGGCCGGGCATTCATAATAATCTTCCGAGTGCGTGGCCGGGGCTTGGGCCCAAGCCATAAAAAACACTAAAATTGCCAAACCGAGCAATTTTCCCAGACGAATTTTTGTCATATGTTTTGTTATTAGAAAAGTAGTCTATTGTTAATTGTAGCAAAATTATGATGGTTTTTCTATTGATGGAAATCTCTTTTTAAACAAGCGATAAGCACTTTTCCAGTTTTTATCATTTTTACTATGATAGAGCAGTAATAAATCCAGAGCGATTTTTTGATAATAAATAAATGCTCGTTTTAACATGGTGGCGTCTTTTTTACCCTGATAATTTTTATAAATGGTTTTAACAAAATTCTCTCCGAATTCAAGAAACGGTGCAAAATCATGAGCCGGATCAGTGATTTTGCGATCGCTAAAATCAATAATCCCCAATTTTTGCTGCGGTGAATCCCAAAAAATGTTATCAGGGCTTAAATCATTATGAGTTAAAGTTACCGTAGTTACCGGTTCAACATATTTTTGCCAATCAGCTTTGAATTTTTCCAGCAAGACTTGTTCCTTTTCTGTCAGCTTTGGAAATATTTGTTGTTTTAGTTGTCTGAAAAACATTTGCGTCTTGTCGGTTTTCGCTGCTAAATGATATTTTTTTAATGATTTGATCGGAATTTTGTGCAAGTCACTGAGAAATTCACTGATTTGCTTTAACAACAATGATTTTTCTTTGCTACTTAATTGTTTCAAATAAGCAGGGTTTAAGGGTTTTCCGGAAATGATTGGATAAGCGGCAAATTGATATTTTTTATCAATGATTTCGTATTGTGGAATATTTACTGAGATTTTTTTGTTCAAGTATTTCAAAAGTGAAATTTCATCAGCGAGAAGTTTTGTATATTCTTTGGATTTTGGGAAACGGAAAATGAGTTTTTTATCAATCAGCAAAATATCGTGGTCAAAGCCGGATTTTAAAATTTTTGCCGACGTGTATTTAAAGTTCGGGAAGGATTTTTTTATTTTATCGGTTAAGGCTTGGTCAGCCATATGGTTTTATTATGATTTCACATTTATTAAATTCCCGGATTCATATTTTTTTAAGCCAGCGAAGAATATTTTAACGGCTAAAATCGTGATGCCTATGGCCACCGTTACCAAAAGCGCAAAATTTAACAATGAAAAGTTTTTGACCAGCTCTACCGGTAGGGTGACAATGAAAAACGCCGGTAAAAGGGTGAACATCAGTAATTTCAGTAAGCCGTGAAAGACGCTTTGCGGGTATAAACTGAATCCCAGTAAGGCGTGAAATAAGTTGTAGGCGCCGTCTTCAAAATCTCCGACCCAAAAAGCAAGCGATTGGGTAATCACGATAAAACTGAATAAAATCGCCGCTGATGGCAAAACCATTAATAAAAACAAGCCGATTTTGCTGAGACTGATATCACCGGAAAAGAAAAATATGATGATTGAGAAAAGAAAATCGCCAATCGCCGAGATGTCGGTTTTGCTGATGGAGCAGTGCCATAAAATATTTTTGGGAAAACTTAAGTAATAATCCAGTTCGCCTTGTCGGATTTTGCGGGAAATTTCAAAAGCACCGCCCCCGAAAACCATCACGAGGGCAAAGGCCATGGTGCTTAGGGAAAAGAGCAAAACAGTATCTTGAAATTGCCAACCGTTGATTTCCGGAAATCGTTGAAAAAATATCACCCAAATGAATAATAACCCAATATCATTGACGATCATGCCAAATACCAACATCCAAAAACTGAACCGATATTCCATGGCCGATAAAATGTTGATTTTTGTCATTTCCCAGGTAAGTGAGAAATATTTAGCCACCGTTGACTGAGACATTTTTGATTCCTTTTTTAAATAAGTAAGTGGAAAGCAAGGCAAATATTAAAATCCAAGCCAATTGAATGAGGAGAAATTGTTTGAATAGGCTCATCTCAAAATTTACCATTAAACGTGCCGCCCCATAATACAGTTGGCTGAACGGCAAGTAATTGGCAACATTTTGGAGATAGTCAGGGAATAAGGCGATTGGCACGATTGCACCGCCGAAGATCATTTGTCCTTTTTGGTAAATCCAAACCAAAGCTGAAACATCTTCAATCCAAAAGGCTACCAAACCAATAATCATGGAGATGAGAAAATCCAACAAATATCCTAAAATTAACAGAATCAGACCAAGCAGGATTGATTTGACCGAGAAAAATACCGGACCGACTAAAATAAAGGCGGCGATAATACCAATCAATAAATTGCTGAATAGTTTGGGAATGATTCTACCAATAAAGGCGAATAGTTGAAATAAAATATAAGAATAAGGACGGCTGATGGAATAAGCCAAGGTGCCGTTTTTTACATCATCTTCAATGAGGCGTGAGACATTGGGGCGCGTTGCGCCGTGAAAACTTTGCACCAACATCAATCCCCAAACTACCATCGCTACGCTTTGTCCGTTAATTATGGTTGCGCCGCTCGCTTGATAACTGATGGTGTAAAGTTGCGTAAAAATCCAAATTCTAATAACCACTGTGAAACCACTACCGATAACATTGGTGAAATAAGCCCAACTGCTGAAATAATGAACTTTAACAATTTCAAAATATTTTAAAATTTTTGATTTTAAATAGTGGAAAACGGATAAATATTGTTTTTCTTGGTTCATGATTGTTTTTGGCGATAAATATCGGCGATTATTTCTTCCATCGGCGGATCAAAAATATTGATGTCCTTAATCGCGAAGTTTTCCATGGCGTATGATAATAATTTATCAATGGAATTGCTGGTGGTATCAAGTTCAATTTTAATATTGTATTTACTTTTTTCAATGATTTTTCCGCCCGGAAAATCAAAATTTTCAATCGGTTTACTGACAATCAATTCAATGATTTTACTTTTGATATAATTTTTTTTGAGAATTTCCGTGCTATCATCAAAAATCACTTTGCCGAAGTTAATGACAATTGTTCGTTTGGCCAAACTCTCAATATCGCCGGCATCGTGCGAGGTTAGGAAAATCGTGACATTTTCTTTTTCGTTTAAGTATTTTATCAACTCGCGAATGTGTTGTTTGGCAATGATGTCCAAGCCGATTGTCGGCTCATCAAGAAAAATGATTTTCGGTTTATGTAGCAGGGAAGCGACAATCTCACAGCGCATTCTTTGCCCCAGTGATAATTTGCGCACCGGTGTTTTTAAAAGATCTTGGATTTGAAATTTTTCCACCAGGAAATTCAATCTTTCTTGGTATGCTTTTTGATCCAATTCGTAAATGCGCGCGAACAGATTGTAAGTATCCAACGGCGGCAAATGGTACCACAATTGCGGTTTTTGCCCGAAAACCGAGCCGATATGATAGGCTAATTTTTGGCGATCGGCGCCGGGGTTAAAGCCCAAAACATTAATCAAACCTTTGCTGGGGTAAAGAATTCCCGTCATCATTTTGATGGCCGTGGATTTACCGGCACCGTTTGGCCCGATAAAAGCCACAATTTCTCCTTCGTTGACGGACAGAGAAATATCATCAACCGCTTTGATTTTCTTGAATTTTGGTTTTAAAGCACTTTTAAGACCGCCCCATAAACCTGAGTCTTTTTGCTTCAGTGAAAATTCTTTGTGTAAATTTTGGATTTCAATTACTTTGTGGCTCATACATTTTTTTATTCCACTTTAACGGTTTTCATCACCACCGGTTCCACCGGACGATCGTTGCGGCCGGTTGGGACGTTGGCGATTGCGTCAACCACGTCTTGGCCGGAAACAACTTTTCCGAAAATAGTATAATCATGCGGTAGAGGATAATCAGCGGTCATGATGAAAAATTGACTGCCGTTGGTGTTGGGGCCGGCATTGGCCATTGCCACCACGCCTTTTTTATAACCTTCTTTGTAAGATGGAGTATTGGGATTTAATTCATCGGCGAATTGATAGCCAGGACCACCGGTGCCATTGCCGTTCGGATCGCCACCTTGAATCATAAATCCGGGAATCACGCGATGAAAAGTCAGGTTGTCATAAAAACCGTTGCTTGCCAGTTTGATGAAATTGGCAACGGTGTTGGGCGCGTCTTGATTGTAAGTTTCAAAAACAATCGTGCCGTGATTGGTTTCAATGGTGATCATGTTGGAAGTTTTATTGATAAAATTGATATCAGTTGAGGATGTTTCGTTTATAAACGGTTTTTCGGTTGTGGGCTCAAATTTTTCCACCGGTGGAATCGGCTGTTCGTTATTGATTTTTGTGGTGCCGGTTGTCGTTTGCGTTTCCGTTACGTTGCCGGCGCTCGGTTCATTTCTTAGCAGGAGCGTGGCGAGCACGCCCAGCCCGATGATGACGATCAGGGCGAGGGTGATGAGGATGGGTTTGGACATATGAAATCAGTTAGAATTTATTATTTTCAGCATATCAAAAATAAAAGCATAAAACAATTTGTTTTGATAATTTGTGGACGTCGCCCAATCCGTGCGATATACTTAAATCAAATCATTAGGCAAAAAATATGAAACGCTTTCCCACTTATTTTTTACGATTCTTTATTTTAGTTTTGTTCGCATTATCATTGGTTTTTGCGGTTTTTGCTTTCCCCGGTATGTGGCAGGGGAGTGCGCAAGAGTTTCCCGGGACGTTCGCCGTTTACGCTATTCGTTTGATTATGGTCGGTTTATATGCCACGCTTCCGCCGTTTTACTGGGTTTTGTGGAATGCTTTTAAATTTTTAAATTATATTGATAAAAATCAAGCTTTGTCCGAGGGAGCGCTAAAAACTTTGAAAAATATCAAATACGGGGCCGGAGTGATTGCCGTTTTGTATGTTGGTGGAATGCCGCTATTGTTGCCCATCGCCGAAGCCGATGACGCGCCCGGCATCTTATTGTTCGGCGCGGCGATTGCTTGTATGCCCATTGCCGTGGCGTGTTTGGCCGCGGTTTTGGAGAGAGTGTTGGGGGAGAAATAATTTTTTTTGTTTACATTTGGTAGGAAGCGTATATTTTTTGTTATCATCTGTTAGTTGCCGATTTAATAGCACTAAACAGCTTGTCATAATCAATGGTGTTAAAATCAGTAGTATCAATATCAAAAACTTTGCCTCCAATATTTAAATTATCAATTCGGCCTTTTAGCAACTCACTCTTTAATTCATCAGAGGTTGAATCGTCTACATGGCCAGGATGTCGTCTCCCTGATTTCCAGCGGTCTTTAAATCTTTGAAAAAGAATTTCGCCGTTTGCTTTGCATATGATTTGTAACGGTTCGAAGTCAAATTTACTCATCAAATTAAGGAATCTCTCGTTTTCAGTTTCGGGCCTAAAATTGCCTTCAATTATTAAAGATGATTTTGAAAGCAATAAAGTTTTTGATATATAATATATTAAATTTAATGACGCTCTACTCAATTTTTTTGACCATATACGGTCACTCCATCCCAAATCGTCAAAGAGAGATTCCTTAATGTCGTCTTTACTAAAAAAGGGCAGGCAAAATTTTTCAGCAATTTTTCTACCTAGGGTTGTTTTGCCTGTGCAGGGCAGACCGGAAATAATAATAAGCAAAGGTTTGGACATTTTTTACAATGTTAGGTAACTAATGGGTATAATGGACTGCGACTATACAAAGTTTACAACAAAATCGCAGATTTTGGAAGTAAATTTTGTATAGTTGCTGTTAGACGATGTCGCGTAGCGACGAGGAAAATAGCGACGTGGTCGCAGTCCATTAGATAACGAGCGTAGCGATATTGGCTAACCGGTTATTATTCAGCTTTCCAATCGCGGCAGCGTGTTTGGCAGCGGTTTTGGAGAGCGTATTGGGGGAGAGGGGGATTAAATGATTATTTCTAAAACTTGGCAATTATCAATGTTAATATTTAGTATTTCGTCATCAGTCAGTTTGTTGTAATAACCATTGATGATTTGTAAGATTTCACAGTGTGTAACCACCAAAATATGTTGGTGATTGTAATTGTGTAATTCAGTTAAAAATTCATGAACTCTCTGTTTTTCTTCCAAAAAAGATTCACCATTCTCAAACTTTAAATTAAATTTATCTTTTTTTAAAGAATCTAAAAAATCTACGGCCGGTTTACCTTCAAATTCGCCGGTTTTTCTATCGTTTAACCTTGGATCAATTTTAAAATTTACGGATTGATTTTTTGCTATGATTGAGGCGGTTTCTCTTGCTCTGGGAAATTCCGATGTTATCACTAAATCCAGAGAAACTCCTTTAATTTTTTTTTGGATGGTTTCAGCTTGTTGTTTTCCTAAGTCGGTAAGGTGAACATCCTTTGAAATGTCATCATTGCATAATCCCAATACATTATAATTGGTTTGTCCGTGTCGTACGAAAAATATTTTCACATTAATTGATTAAAAAATTAAAATGATTTTTTGTAAGAGAAAAAATAATTTGAACGAAAACTTTGTCCTAACTTTTTAGTTCTTTAAGTTTTTGTTCCCACCATTTTTTCAAAGTTTCGACTTGTACATTTGCCCCCTCTTTTCGCAAGTATTCAATTTTATCTACAAAAACTTCGTGATGTTTTTTTAAATTTTTGGGACTTTGTAATGCCCACAAAGAATGTTCGAGCTCTGCTTTTTCTTTTTTGTCAAGAAATTCTTGGGGTAAATATCTGGAACCTGATATTCCTTGTTAGGCGATGTAATTATTTTATGAATTCTTCCACTAATTTTGCGGTGTCAATATAAACAGCTTCAATGTTTCGATTTGCATCAATCCTTATCAATCCGGGATAATCAAATTTATTTATAAATTCATATTTTGCCATTATTTTTTCTATTCCAGTAGAATCCAAGTCATTATTTTCTGGGTCAAGATTCTTTCTTTGTTGAACCCTACTTTTTGCCACTCCCAATTCAATATCAAATATTATTGGCAAGCATCTTAATTCCGGAATATCTTCTTTTAATTTCTCAATATTTTCCCATGTCTGGGGTTGGCACATATTTGCATCTAAAATTAAAGTTAAGCCAAATGTTAGATTATATTTCACAATGTCAAATAATAAACCATAAGCAATGGGATAAATTGCAGATTGTATATCGTGAGAATTTTCAAGTTGCTTTTCAACAAGCCTTAATAGTGATTTTCCAAAAGCATCCGAAGAAAATAATGGCAAACCAAAATAGGTGGAAAGTTTCCCAGAAATTGTGGTTTTGCCAGCTCCAGCAAATCCACCGACTATTATTAACTTTGGTGAAAAAGAATTCATAAAATAATTATTTCAGCTAAATGGTTATTACCTAGCTTTTATATGTTAAATGTAGCAAAAAGTCGTGTCTCATGCAAACTTAGGTGGAGAGAGAACAGGATACTGTCATCCTATGTTTAGCTTCAAGAACAGGATGTTTGCCGCCTACGGCGGTCGGAGAAATTAATATATATTACCCAAAAATATTGACAAAAGAAAGATTCCTGTTATTCTAAAAGTAGCTAATAAAACAGAAATAGTTTTTTGTTTTTTACAATTCCAGTCAATAAGGAGGAAATGTCATGGAAAAGAAGAAATTTCATATCGGTGATGTGGTGAGTGTGGTAACTCATCGTCTGGTTTCGCCTCGGGGAAAAGAAGGAATTCTTGATTTTCTGAGTTTCATGATCGGTTATAATATTTTTGATCATGAAATTGGTAGGGCAATGGATTTGTGCATGCCCTATTTGTTTGATCAGTTTCCGCAACTCAAATCGTCGGAAATGCAATTCGCAACCGGCGAGCTCATCGAGATGTTGAAGACTCCCAGTGGCAAGAGTGAACCGGATATGCTCATTCTTGGGTGGCTTAGCTCTGTGGTTCATGGCAGTTATGGCTTGAAAATTGACTGCGATGAGAACCTCCTTGTCGAGGTGGAGTCATTGCCGCAAGGAGTGTGCCGGTGGTGAAAAACTTTATTTAATCGTTGTTACTGCTAAGTAGTTTCAACGATGATATTCTTCAAATGTAAAACCCTCACTGTGAATGATGAAAGTGAGGGATTTTTTTTGAGAACAGGATAAATTTATTTAGTAGTTTTATAGTATATTACTCCAATACCACCCCATGGACCCCAAGGACTCATGCTTTTATCATCAATTATCTCTTTATGTTTATACTTATTTTTTAAAATTGCCCATAATTTATTCACTCGACAATGAGGTACTTTTGGATGATGCACAATATCATGGAAAGCTATTATACCATCTTCCCTAACCAAGGGGGAATATAGTTCCCAATCTTTCTTAACACCAGAGAATGTATGATCACCATCGATCATGAGAAAATCGATTTTCTCCCCTTGTAAAATTTTTGCTAATTCATTTTTAGTTTTAGTTAAATGTGAATTTTTAAACAGAAAATGTAGTTGTTGATTTTTTTTACCATATTTCTTTAATTGCTTCCATTTGTTTTGACCAAGAGAATCATTAAAAGCTTTACCTGGTAAATCTAAACTTATGATAGTAGCAGTGGGTTCCGAGATCTTACACCAGGTATAAAAAGAGCCACCCTTAGCTGTCCCTATTTCAACAACTATATTTAATTTACGCTTTTTTAATAAGCTGATTAAAGCTGAAAACTCTTTAATTTTTTGGATTGCACCTTTTTTGATTGATATTTTTGCTAATTTTTTTGAATGCATAGTAAAACTATTAAATAAATTTATTATTTCTCGCAGCCTCATATCCGCTCTTATATGTTCTAATAATTGAAAGAAGGAGAGTGTAGTGGGGTTAGGGTGGAATGTTTAAAATCCAAAACTCTTTATTGAATTTTAAAATTGAACCATTTTTTCAATAAGGCATATTGTTCTTCTACCATTTTCTTTTCATCATCAAAGAATATTTTGTCATTATAATCTCGTTCAATTTTTTTATTGTTTCTTTCTAATATATCGGTGAAATTACTGTTTGAATATTTTCCAATCCAAAAATAAAATGGTGGCAAAAAATGTGCCATTGCATCTGCTGAGGCTACAATTTTTTCTTCTAATGTTTCAGGCGGAAAATTTTTGCAACGGTGTCTTAGTACAACATTTTTTACTTTTTTGGCAAGGTCGTGGTTGAATCCTTTTTCAATCAAAATATCATAGGCTTTTTTCGATCCAACCTCATCATGTGGCTCTGCTTCTTCAAGCCTTGCTATATCATGAAACAGTGCGCCAAGCCAAACAACTTCCAAATCAGCACCATATTTTATTGCCATCTGCTTACTATATTCAATCACGGGCTTCAGATGAATATCCCAAAAACAATTGTAAAATTCTTTCGTTTTGGCATCAGAAAAGCTATGATTAGAAATAGTTGGGTTATAATGAAGCCCTTTAATCTCTTTCTCTAATTTTTCAATTGTTTTTTCCATATTCTTTCCCCTATATAAATAAATTAAAAATCAAATTTTTTGTTCCTATTCAAATTATCAATCTTCAAATTACCATCAAGATAAAAAATTTATTTCACATAACTGGTTATTATCCAGCCTTCATATATTAAATCTAGCAAAAAGTCGTGTCTCATGCAAACTTAGGTGGAGAGAGAACAGGATACTGTCATCCTCGGTTTAGCTTCAAGAACAGGATGTTTGCCGCCTACGGCGGCAAAGAAAATCTTCACTTCCTCAAAAATGTTCAAGCAAGCTTGACCATTTTACTCGGAAGCTTGATTTTACGAACCTACGGTTCGTCAATCCTGTTCCAATAAAACAAAAACACTCGGCACAAGGCCGAGCGTTTTCGTTTTAGCGGAGAGAACAGGATTCGAACCTGCGATCCCATTT
>DAIPKK010000011.1:0-8175 GCA_036769805.1 Patescibacteria group bacterium | reverse complement strand
CTGGGATAACACCTTAGCAGGGTGCCCCTTTCGACCACTCAGGCATCTCTCCAAACATTTTGCAATTTTTGAAATGAACATTTTTAAATCAGAGAACAGGATACTGTCATCCTCGCTGCGCTCGGCTGCCAGAGCAATTTTCGCTGCTTCGGAAATGCCAAAGCAAGCTTTGTCATTTCGCTCATTCGCTCAATTGCCCGAACCTGCGATCCCATTTCTGGGATAACACCTTAGCAGGGTGCCCCTTTCGACCACTCAGGCATCTCTCCAAATCGTCGTTGTAAATCAAAAATTCTTTTGTATTTTAGATTTTTTTTACTTGCTTGTCAAATAAGCGTAAAATTTGCTATAATAGCCTTGGCTTTAAGTTTAAAAACAAAAAAACATGGATAATTTACAATCGTCCAACGATCAACTTTTATATCGCTGGCAAACCGTTAATCGCTTGCCCAGTTATCGTGGAAAGCTTTGGTATTTGCTGTTTGTCTTGTTCGTCGGCTTGTTTTTAGCCTATGCTTTTTGGACAGATAATTTTTTATTGTCAATTATCGTTTTATTGTTTGTTTTTTTATTGGTTTTTATGGCTTACCAGCCGGTCAGTGAAATTAAAGTCTTGATGTTTCCCGACCATTTAAGCACCGATGGGGATGAGCACAAATATAATCAGATGAAAAACTTTTGGATCAGTGAAATGAGCGGTATGACTTATTTGTATTGGCAGTTTAAAGACAATAAAATCGGGAAAAGACAATACAGTTTGATGTTATTCGGTGAGGTAAATCCCTTGAAAATCAGGCAAATTTTGTTGGATGGTGGAGTGGCGGAGAACAGCAATCCGCCGGAAGTGGATTTTTGGGAAATGATGGCGCGAGTCCTAAGGTTCTAGGGGACTTGCTTTTTTATACATTTTTTAGTAGGATATTTTTAATATTTGATCCCGTAGCTCAGCTGGATAGAGCGCAAGTTTGCGGAACTTGAGGCCAAAGGTTCAACTCCTTTCGGGATCGCTTATGCTAAATTGGAATGACTCAATTCAAGTTTTGCCGAGAATCGGCAAAGCCACGCTTGGTCACTTGAAACGCCTTGGTATCAACACCATCGGTGATCTCTTGTATTATTTTCCGTATCGCTATGAAGATTACAGCGAAGTTGTTTCCATTGAGAATTTACAGGCCGGTCAGGCTTGCACGGTGCGCGGGCGCGTGGATTTGCTAAACAGCCGTCGCAGCCGCACCCGTCAAATTAATTTGACCGAAGCTTTAATCAGTGATGAAACCGGCTCGGTGCGCGTGGTTTGGTTCAATCAGCCATATATTGCCAAAACTTTGCAGGTTGGGGATTGGGTATATTTATCCGGTGAGGTTAAAGAAAGTGAGCCCTTGCAATTCGTCAATCCCAATTATGAAAAAGCTCAACGCAGTTTGGGGACCACTGTTAATCGTCAAACCAGCCGTATTTTATCGGTTTATTCCATTACTAAAGGACTGAGCTCCAAGCAGCTCAGATTTTTTGTTAATAGCGCTTTGCAATATTTGGATAAATATCCGGATTTTTTACCGCCGGAAATCGTGCAGAAATATCATTTGCTGGATTTACCGAGCGCTTTGAAAGAAATTCATTTTCCGAGTAGTCAAGGTGAAGTCAATAAAGCGATTGATCGTTTTAAATTTGAAGAGTTGTTTTTGTTGCAATTGCATGGTAATCGCATTCGTTATCAGTTGGCGCAATACGCCACGCCGGCGATTCCGGTGGATGAGGATTTGAGCAAAGAATTTACCGCTTCCTTGCCATATCAATTGACAGAGGAACAACGTAAGTCCGCTTGGGAAATCATCAGTGATATGAAAGAACCGCGCAAACCGATGAATCGTTTGTTGGAGGGGGACGTCGGTTCGGGGAAGACGGTGGTGGCGGCCTTGGCGATTTTGAATGTTTTGGCGAAAAATTACAGTGCCATTTTGTTGTCACCGACGGAAATTTTGGCTGAGCAACATTGGAAAAATATCAGCAAGTTGTTTGCAAAGTATTCGGATTTTAAAACGATTTTGTACACGCGAACGCAACGTTTTGTTTCCCAAAAAGGTTTGCAACAGGAATTGAGTAAAAAAGAAATCCTGGAAGTTTTAAATGATAACGGGCCAAAATTGATTATCGGGACGCACAGTTTGTTGCAGGAAAAAGCGGAATTTCATAATATCGCTTTGATTATCGTGGATGAGCAACATCGTTTTGGCGTTAAGCAACGTGATGAAATTAAAGATAAAGCCGGTTTGGGTGAAGAAATTTATCCGCATTTTTTGGCGATGACCGCCACGCCGATTCCGCGCAGTTTGGCTTTGACGATTTACGGCGATTTGGATTTGTCCATTATTGAAAAATTACCGCCCGGGCGCCAACCGATTATCAGTCAGTTGATTGATCCCAATGATAAAGTGGCGGCTTATGATTTGTTACGTCAGGAAATCCAAGCCGGTCACCAAGTTTTTGTGGTTTGTCCTTTAATTGACGAATCAGACAAGTTGGGCGTGAAATCAGTAGGGGCGGCGGCGGCTGAGTTGAAAGAGATTTTCCCAAATTATGAAATTGCGATTTTACACGGTAAATTGAAAGGCCAGGAAAAAACCGAGATTATGGCGCGCATGTTGCGCAATGAAATCAATATTTTAGTCAGCACCGCCGTGATTGAAGTCGGGATTGATGTCCCCAACGCCACCGTCATGATGATTGAGGGCGCCGAGCGCTTCGGTCTCGCGCAGCTCCATCAGTTTAGAGGGCGCGTCGGTCGCGGGAAGGACCAATCTTATTGTTTGATTTTGCCGAGTGATAAAATTTCACCGCGTTTGGAAATGTTTGTTAAATCCAATAACGGTTTTGAATTGGCCGAGTATGATTTACAGTTGCGCGGGCCGGGCGAGGTGTTCGGGACCAATCAATCCGGTATGTTGTCTTTGAAATTGGCGAAAATTACCGATACTTTATTGATTTATAAGGCGCGCGAGGCCAGTCAATTTATTTTACAAAAAGATTTGAAGCTGGCGCATTATCCGCAATTGGCCGCCAAACTGGCGAATTTTGAGCAGTTGAATGCATTGCAGTAGGGGTATTTTTTTACGGCTTAAAAATCGCGTTCAGTTCCGCCAGGGTATTGATATTTTTCACGCCTTTGCGCGTGGCTTTGCCGCTGGGCGCGTAAATTTGTTTAAAACCGAGGGATAGGGCGTTGGCCAGTTTTTCATCCATTAACGGCAAAGAACGAATCTCACCGTTCAAACCGATTTCGCCCATGGCGAAAATTTTATCATTTAGTTGATGATTATAAAACGAGTTGAGGATTGCGGCGGCGACGGCCAAATCCGCGCTCAGATCCTTAATTTTCAGCCCTCCGGTGACATTGATGTAGATATCCTGATTGTCCAACGGTAAATGCAAACGCTTGCTTAAAATCGCAATTAAAATATGTAAACGATTTAAATCATAACCGACCGATTTGCGTTGCGGATAGCCAAACATCGTTTTGCTGACCAAGGCTTGCACTTCCACCATAAAATATCTTTGTCCTTCGGTGACAATCGTGAAGACCGATGGTTTTTGAGCGGTAAATTCACTTTCCAAAAAGAACATTGTCGGATCTTTGATTTCTTTCAAGCCCTCGCCGGTCATTTCAAATAAACCGATATTTTTGGTGGAACCATAACGATTTTTGCTGGAGCGGAGCAGCCGGTAGCCGTATTGTTCATCACCTTCCAGATATAAAACCACGTCCACCAAATGTTCCAGGGTTTTCGGTCCGGCCACGGCACCATCTTTGGTAATATGCCCGATGATGATAATCGGGATTTTTGTTTTCTTACTTAATTCCAAAAGTTTATTGGTGCACAAACGAATTTGCGAGAGATTGCCCGGTTCATTGGGGATTTGCGTGGAGTAGATGGTTTGAATGGAATCAACCACCACCAAGCCGGGTTTTTCTTGCAAAACCGTGGCAATGATATTTTCTAAAACAGTTTCATCCAAAAATTTAAAATTATCCAAATTAGTTTTGAGACGATTGGCGCGCCATAAAATTTGTTGGGCGGTTTCCTCGCCGGAAATATACAAACCGTTTTTAATGGAGTCCAGGATTTGCAGAATCAGCGTGGATTTGCCGATGCCCGGTTCGCCGCTCAATAAAATAAGAGAACCGCTCACCACGCCCCCGCCCAAAACATTGTTCAGTTCTGACATGGTGGTGGCTTGGTACAGGGCTTGCGGGACTTTGGAATCTTCCGATAGGTGATAAGACGCTTGATAATTGCCAAAGCGTGAGGCTTGGCCTTTGATATCTTTTTCTTCAATCGTGATGATGCTGTTCCATTGACCGCAATTTGGACATTTTCCTGACCATTTGTTGGTCGTTTTGTTACAGGCTTGGCAGAGATAGGGCATAGTGGAAAATTAAGGATTATAAAAATCGTATTTACCTGTTTCGGAATTTTTTACTTTGTTCCATAATTGTTTGCATGAGGTAACGCCATACTTATTTGTTAAAAATTTTGTATAAGAATCTTTTTCTAGTTGATTCAAAAATACTACATAAGAATGATATTGTAAATCAGAATCATGAATAACAGCACCGCCTTTTTCCGTTAAGGATCCCAACCGTGATAGTGTGCCTGCTCCCCAGTCAAAAAATTCCCCGTTACCAATATATAAAACAACGTGACTTACTCCTAAAATTTTATGTTCAATTACTTTAGGTTTCCCATTGACTGTTCGGTTTATTTTTATTGAATAGTTTCTTGAGCCGGATATCGGGGCAATGGTTGATCCGCCTGAGGCAATACTTTCGATTGCAGCCTTAGCCTTTTTGGCGACACCGTCTTCCGGATTATTAAATCTTTCGTAGCCGACCCAACCTATTACATCTCCAACTTCTAAGACGCGTCCATTTATGGAGATGCTTTTTTTATCATCGCTGATATTTATTTCCTTAATTAAGTTTCCATGCATTACCAACAGTGAGTGTGCTCCCCCGGCGTAAACGGGTCTTCCTAGGCAGGAGTAATAAGCCTGTATATAACCAATGCAGGAAATCCCTATTTTTTCAGATTTGTTTGAACCATTTACGATTTGAAAAACAGATGTTCTGCCATTTTTATCCTTTCTGACCGTTAAAGATGGTTTAGGAAACGTTGACTCTTTTAAGTTTTCATAGATAGTCTTTCCATCAGTATTTTGGTATTTTTTTGTAAAATCACCTGGTATTGACCAAGCGTAAGTTGAGACGCCTTGTGAATTATTGTTGTAGTATAAGCCTAACCCTTGGTCGTTACCAAATTTTTTGGCTAATTCCGCCATTTTTGCCGGATCGGTGATTCTTTCTTCACTGTTTTCCAAATCTACACAGCCCGATATGATTGTATTTAGAGGGGCAGCACAACCGCCAATTATTTCTGATGTTGTAATTGGCTGAGCATCACTTATGGGGGTATTGTTCGTACTATAATTTGTTCCACCAGTGTTATTGTCGGTGGCAGTGGTTGTTTTTCTTGAAATGTCTCCAATTTCAATAATATTCATGTTGACTGCGGCAGGATTGACGGTTTTTAAAATAACATAGGTTCCACTAAGCAAAATTACACCGATAAAGGCATTTTTAATCATCGGGATTCCATCATTTTGGCCAATCATATATTTGACTCCACCGATGACAATCACAAAACCGGTTATGACCAAAGCGAAGGACATCAAATATTTATACATCAAATTCATATAGTCGGGGAGAGAGATTCCTTCGGTAATGCCACCAAAAGAGACTTGCGGTTTGAAAATGGTTTTTTCTTTTAGCGCCGCCGTGGCTATTTGTTCTTTGTAAACCTGTGTTTCCGTGTTGATGGATGCGGAGTGTTCTGGGAAAGCAAAAAGATTATTTAATTGCTCACATGAAATTCCATGTAGAAAATAAGTATTAGTACCGGTGGCGCAATTTTGTTTAACAGTATTTGTACAGATGTTTTGTTTGCCGGTTGGTTTTATTTCATAACAGGCGCCACTAGCCACGCTTGATAATTGTCCATCCAGTTGTTTTTTTTGTGTCGGATTGATGAATAGAGGTGCTTTTAAATCGGCGCTTATATTGAAGGCGTTTTTTACATTTTGAATGGTTGTTGCGTTAAAATTATTCAGTGATGGTTCAATGCTACTGGCAAAGCTAGGCATCCACGCTTGCAGTTCCGAAACTATTTTATTTTTTATTGTATCGTTGGAATCAGGTTTAAGATAGGACACGCCGGCATAAAAATCAATTGGACTTTCTTCCGCCAAACCAAGTGTTTTTAAAATTGTGAATAAACTGGAAACTCCTGAATTTAAAAGTTTAAATTGTTGATAGCTACTGGGAATGGCTACATAATAATCTTTGATAATATTTTGGTCCGTAACCGCTGACAATATGAATGAAGCAAAGATTGCCGGTGTGGAGAACGTGGAAAATTTATCACGATTATCATTGATTAATTTTAAATAACTAAGTTTAATTATGGTTAATCCTTGAATCCTGGGAAATACTATGGCTTCACCCTGTTCTATGGTTTTTACGGCGGCAGTTTGGCAACCTGATCCATCACAACCTTCAGTATATTCCCAAGCTTCTTTTTTCGCCGGATCTTTTAATGAAAAATTTGGGTCATAATTGCTACCGGCGTCTTTGCTGGTATTGCGGACCACCGGACTGGGATCTTTATAGGGAAATTTTCCAAGATGAATTTTGATTGGTAATTCACTGGCAGTGATGGCAAATGTTTGTGAATTTAAGCAAAGAAAAAAAATCATTACAAAAGAAGAAATTAGTATCAGTTTTGTTGGCTTTGCCATTTTTAATGTAAGATTATTCAGTAATTTGTTTGTTGATATCGCCGGTCTTGTTCCAGAGGTTGATTAAGAAGGATGATGGATTTAGTAAGTATTGTCCATTGTTAGCTTTATCTTGGACAAGATAATTCAAAGCTGTCGGTGAATCTAAACAATTTTTCCCCTTGAGGGCGCTTTCATTTTCAAATTTTTCAATATTAGTGATGGTATTGCCTTGTACTTGGTATAAGTCTTTGATACTTTGTGGCGTTTTATAATCACTGAGCATGTCCGTTAGTAATGATGCCGGCATTCTCCATTTTGGCGCTAAGACATTACCTTTAGCATGCAATTCAAAATGTAGCATGCCACAACGTGTAGCGTTTCCAAGTGATTCTCCCGCCTTAACTGTGGCTCCAGGCTTATGTTTTGCAGTATCGACTATATCAACTTCTCCGTATCTGGCAATGAAAGTATTTCCGTTTTTATCTTTGTGTTGAATGATTAATGATCCTGTTTGTCCACCGCTACAGTTGGCAAAACTGTTCCCTGAGGCGACTATTACACCATCGGTAATCGCCACTACTTTACCTGGTTTGTTTGTGTAGATATCTACCGCATGATGACAAACAACAGGATAATCTGGAGTATGTTCCAGTGCATATTTATTGGTTCTGCGCCAGTATCCGAAAGATCCGCCTGCAGATTTACTGGTGGCATTATATTTGAAATTTTTAACATCCACATCTTCAATGCTTACTGGAAAATACCAGCCTGTACCAATTTCGATGGCTGGAGAAGGTGAGCGATCACCGGCAGCGGTAGCTACGGCGTTTGTTAGAACTGTTCCCAGTCCGGTTTGAGCCACATTATTATTGGTTGTGGTTTTTCTTGAAATATCATTAATTTCAATTATATTCATGTTTACCGTCCCCGGACTGACGGTTTTTAAAATGACATAAGTCCCACTTAATAAAAGGACGCCAATAAAAGCATTTTTGATCATTGGTATACCATCGTTTTGACCAATCATGTATTTAACTCCTCCGATTACAATAACAAAACCTGTGACCACCAAAGCAAAGGACATCAAATATTTATACATTAAATTCATATAATCCGGCAGAGAAATTCCTTCCGTGATTCCGGCGAAAGAAATTTGTGGTTTGAAAATAGTTTTTTCTTTTAAGGCTGCTGCCGCAATTTGTTCGGTGGGTTGTTGTTCCTGGACAGAGGTTATGCTGGTGGCAAATTTTTTCTTTAAAAAAGCCGGTAAATCTTTCATTATATCAGCGTGTACAGTGGTTGTTCCCTGTGTTACATTGTTGGGACAATATTGTTTCCATG
>DAIPKK010000010.1:0-20580 GCA_036769805.1 Patescibacteria group bacterium | reverse complement strand
ATATGATGATGGTTTTGGACGAGTGCGTCCCTTATCCGGCGGAATATGATTATGCCAAAAAATCCACGGAGCGCAGTTTGCGTTGGGCGCAACGTTGTTTGGAATATAAAAATAATAATGATGATTATAAGTCTAATCCGCAGCAGGCGCTTTTTGCGATTGTGCAGGGCGGTGTTTATCAGGATTTACGTCAACAAAACGCCAAAGATTTAGCGGCTTTGAATTTTGATGGTTATGCTATCGGTGGTTTGGCCGTGGGCGAGCCACGTCAGGAGATGTATCAGATTTTGGATTGGGTGATTCCGGAATTACCGGAGAATAAAGCTCGATATTTGATGGGCGTGGGGTATCCGCAGGAAATCGTGGAAGGTGTGCGTCGCGGCGTGGATATGTTTGATTGTGTTATCCCAACGCGGGAGGCGCGGCACGGACGTTTATATTTATGGCAGCACGATGATTTGAGCGTGGAGGATTTCTATTCCACCATTCATATTAAGAACGAGCAGTTTCAACAGGATTTTGCCCCGATTGACCCTAATTGTGATTGTTATACTTGTAAAAACTTCAGCCGCGCTTACTTGAATCATTTGTTCCGGGTGGATGATCCGTTGTTTTTACGTTTAGCGACCATTCACAATGTTAGCTTTTATCAAAAATTGATGATGAAGATCCGTGAGGGGATTGAGGGCGGGAGGGTTTAGGATTTTTTGAAGATTGTTAAAGTGGAGGTGTGGGTTTGAGTTAGGTTTGAATTAAATTTGATGTAAAATAGATAGCTAAAATAATTTAAATTATTTAAAATGAAAAAGATTCTCGAAAATTTTTTCAGTCCAAAAAAGACAAATAATTCTTTTGAAGCTGCTGAAAAAACAGTATTGGAAAAACTTGATTCTTTGGGGGTTAACTATAAATACTCAAAAAATCGAGATGGTAGATTGATTTATACGTTTTTGAATGTGCAAGAGGCTGGTGGAGGTGCTTTTTATCTTGATGCAAAAGATAAAAAGATTGTTTATTTTTCATTTCATCATGATGAGAGTAAATTTAAGCACCCGGAAGATATGCATGAGATTTCATCAGATGAGTTACTAGATTATGCAAATAAAAAATTTTCAGATGCGGATGAAATTATTTATAGTTGTTGTTATCCTGATACTGCAAGAAAAAGATTTCAAAAGCCAGTACTTATTATAGGGGCTGGTTCTTTAGAATACAGAACGGTACATAATAGTATAAATAATTCGATTACCTGTTCTCCAGTAGAGTGATTTTAAGAAGATAAATAGTTACATCAATTTTTTATCAAATGGCTTTAAAAAAATAGTTTAATCTTTATGCAATACTTATCCGACAATGAAGAACAAGCAGCCTTGCTGTTTCTGGAAAAGGCGGCGGAGGTTGCGAAAAACGCCACTTGCGAGCGCGCTCGTTGTGGTTCGGTGATTGTTAAAGACGGGGAAATTATCGGTAGCGGTTTTAACAGTCCGCCGGGCGAACATGAATCGCAGCGGCGTTGTACGTGTGAGAAAAGTTCTTATCATCAAAAAGTGACGGATAAAACTTGTTGTGTGCATGCGGAGCAGCGAGCCATAATGGATGCGTTGCGTCGCAATTCAGATAAATTAGCGGGTTCGCGCTTGTATTTTATTCGTTTGGGTGATGACGGAAAGATGGCGCGTGCCGGCATGCCTTATTGCACGATTTGCAGTAAAATGGCTTTGGATGTTGGTATCGCCGAATTTGTTTTGTGGCACGAACAGGGCGTTTGTGTTTATGATACTAGAGAATATAATGATCTATCCTTTCGTTTTGTAAAATAATTTGTCAAAACCTTTGCTATCTTTTTTAAAAAATGCTATAATACGATTGCTTACCCAATAAGCAAAAATAAAAATTGAAACCATTTCCGACATGGCAAAATTTTCTTATAAACAAAAACAAGTTGAGCGCAATCCCAAAGATTTAGTGCGTTATCACTTGAAAAAACGCTATACCAATAAAACTTATTTGTATTTTATGTTGGTGGTGGCGGTTTTTGCGTTTGGGGTGGTCAATTTGATTTTAAATACCGATACCAGCAGTCAAGCCAGTGAAATCAATTTGGAGCAAAGTCTTGTCAGTCCGGGCGTGAGCGTGGAGGAAGATATTCCGGCAGTGCACGGGGTGTTTCCGCCAACCAAGCAGGAGGTTTTGTTGCAGGAGATGATGGATCAGGAGGGATATGTGATGAGCGAGGCGGAGAAAGTTTATTTTGAGAGGTAGGGGTTTAAACATTTATGCAAATCAGAAAAATCGAATCCAAAGATTTAGAGGCTTGTGCCAAGATTTTAGAACAAGCTTACAGTCAAGCACCGTATAATGAAGTATTTCAAGAACTAAGTGCTTTGCGATATATTGAAGGGAAATATAAAAATTGTGGTGATCATAGTTTTGTTGCTGTTAATGATGAGGATGCTGTCCTTGGTTTTATATTTTTAAATATTTCTTCCTGGACTGATGGTTTGCAAGCTATTTTGGAAGAAATCGTGGTGGATACAAATCTTCAGAAAACAGGTGTGGGTAAAGCTTTAATGATTTACACCAATGATTATTTGCAATCACTGGGCGCAAAATCAGTGATGCTTTGGGCAAAAAATGATCCTTCGTTAATTGATTTTTATAAAAAAAATGGATATTTTCCGGCAGAGGATTTTGTGGTGATGTTTAAAAACTTTGAGGAATAGCTACAAATAAAAAAAATCGTCAAATGAAGTTTGGCGGTTTTTTTGTTTGTTTGCGTATTTTTTTGGTAATTGGTAAAATTGAGAGGGTTTTTGCTTTATTTATATTATTTTTTATTTTATGAAAGTATTTATTGAAAACGAAGCTGGCAGTGATCAAAAGAATCTCTATAACGAGAAAACCCTTGAATATAGAAAGACGGTCACAGTATCTAGAAAGTATCCTTACCCGTATGGTTTTATTTTGGATACTAGCAGCGGAGATGGCGATAACCTTGATTGTTTTATTATTACAGATAAAGCCTTAAAGAGTGGGCAGATTATTGAATGTGAGCCGATTGGTTTAATGGAACAGGTAGAAAAGTCGTGGGATGAAACCAAGGGAGACGTGGAAGAAGTTGATCACAATATTTTGGCGGTATTACCGGGAGATAACCAGAATGTTGTCAGTGATGAGGTAAAAACTTGCCTTACGGATTTTGTGCTTCATGTTTTTGACCATATTCGTCCTAATAAAAATCGAGTCGGAAATTTTCTCAATAAACAAGAAGCGTTGGAACATATTGAAAGTTGTAAGGATGTTTAGTTGGGATATTTTTATTATGTTTTGTTTGCCTAAAAAGCATTATGAAAAAACAATTTTGTCTTAAACAAATCAAAAATAATTTCCCGGATTTGAAATTTAAAAAATCTGAGATTATTGATTATGGCTGGAATAAGACCGTTATTGTTCTGGACAAGAAAATTGTATTTACTTTTCCAAAAAATAAAGAAGCACGGTCAAAGTTTATAGTTGAACTGGAAATATTGCCAAAATTAAGTAAAAAAATAACCTTACCAATACCAAATTTTGATTTTATTCCAGTTGATAAGTCATTTGCTGGGTATAATTATGTTTCCGGTGAACCGTTAACCATTAAAGATTTCAAGGAATTGAATCCTAGTCAGCAAAATAAAATAGCAAAACAAGTCGCGGAATTTTTAAATGAATTACATAATTTTTCACTTACAAAGGCGAAGAAAGCCGGAGTTTCCATGGCCTGGTCAGAAAAAGAAGTAAGGAATTATTATACGGAGCAGGCTGAAACGGTTTATAAAAAACTATCATCAAGTGATAAAAAATTACTCAAAAATATTTTTGAAAATTATTGTAATGGGAAAATAAAAACGGATTTCAACAAGGTAGTTGTTCATCAGGATTTAACCAGTGACCATATCCTTTTCAATGAAAACACTAAAAAGGTTTGTGGTATTATAGATTTTGGTGACATTCAAATTTCCGATCCGGCCGTAGATTTTAGTAAATTGTGGGAATACAGCGAAAAGTTTGTAGATAAAGTATTGGCTGGCTATCACTCTAATGATAAACAGTTAAAATTCAGGAGTTATCGATGGTATATTTATCAATGTATTGGAAATATGTACTGCGGAATAACGATGAAAAGAAAAGATTATTGGCAAAAAGGGTATGGCCTTTTGAAATTAGCAAAAAAAATGAACGAAAAAGTATGTTAAGTTAAATAACCAATTATTTTTAATATGGAAATCAAAAAACTACAAAAACAAGCTTCGCGGGTATTTTTAGACAATTTAAAACGAGATAATATCAAAATTAGTGATGATTATTTGTTGCTAAAACTTACTGAAGAGCTTGGGGAATTTACTCAATCCTTTCTTATTCACAAAAAAAGATGCAGACCGGCAAAATATTTATCAACACAAGAATCTAAAAAAGAATTATCGAAAGAATTGTCCGACGTTTTGGGGCTGGTCTTGGTGATTGCTGAGAAACTAAAAATTGATGTTGAAGAATCTTTAGTGAAGAAATGGATTACCAGGGAGTGGATTAAGAAATAACTTGACGAATGCTGAAAACACTCCTTTTTTAAAAAAAATATTTTAAATCATAAACATCAAAAATTATGTCTTTATCCGTTTACCATCAAAAGTATCTTGATCAAAGTGAGGAAGAGATTCAGCGCAAGGCGGACGCGAAAGAGCAAGAGTTGTTAGCGATTTTTCAGGAGATCTCCTTAAATACTGACAGCGATCCGCTTCGCGTGGCGGTTTTGGGCTGCGGTGATAAGCGTTTGGTCGCGCATCACAAAAAAGTTTTTGAAAATGTTTTAAAGAGAACGGTGGAAATCACAACTTTTGATATCACTATTGATCATTTAGCCGGTGAAAACAATGTTTTTCAACATGATTGTACTTTGGCTTTGCCCAATCCGCCCTATGATATCACTTATGCTCATGTGCTTTTAAAGTTTATTGAACCGACTAAACAATTTGCTTTGCTTGAGAATTCTTATAATGCTTTGAAGTCCGGGGGCGTGGCTATTCATATTTTTGATCAAGAAGAAATTGATTCCAGCGAAGAACACTTGCCCGGTGGTTTGTGGGCGGTCCCACTGGTTCAGTGGAAAGAAAAATTAAATAATTTAGGAATTGCATACAAAGAAGTGTCTTTAAAGTATGGTCCGGCGTTGCTGTTGATGAATGATTAGATGAGTAAAATATTTTAAATCATAAAATCAAACTAATCCTATGGCTGATGAACTAATAGACATTTGTGATGAAAACAATAATCTTCTTAATATTCAAAAGATGAAAAGTGAGGCGCATAAAGATGGTTTGTGGCATAGAGCTGCGCATATTTGGATTTACAATTCTCAGGGAGAAGTTCTGCTTCAATTAAGAGCTAGCGAAAAACTGCTTTATCCGGATATGTGGGACATTTCCGCTGCGGGACACGTCAGCGTCGGTGAAGATCCTGTTATCTCAGGATTAAGAGAGCTTGAGGAAGAAATCGGCTTGAAAGTTGAAAAAGAGGCTTTGGATTTTTGGATGATTAGAAAAACCTCATCGATTTTTAGAGAAATAAAAAACAACGAATTTTATTATGTTTATTTCTTAAAGTTTGATGGAGATATCAGTCAATTGAAATTACAGGTAGAGGAGGTTCAGCAAATTCAATTCTTTGCTATTGATAAAATTGAAGATGAGTTAAAAGCTAATCCTGGAAAATACACGCCTCATGGTGATTATTGGTTCGAAGCCTTGGCTGAGGTTAGGAAGAGGATGGTTGGTTAGGGATTTGTTTTATAGTTTTTTGCTTGTATATTTGTGGGGGAGTTGTTAGAATTGAATTGGTTTTTTTGAAATTAGGTGTTAATATGTTTTTAGATTAAATAAAAATAACTGATTTTTAAACATGTCTGAAATATCAAAATTTATAAATAAAATAATTTGTGGTGATTCAGTGGAGATAATGAAAAAAATGCCGGCTGGTTCGGTTGATTTAGTCGTGACTTCACCACCATATAATCTTAAAAATTCTACAGGAAATGGAATGAAGGATGGTAGGGGTGGGAAATGGGCTAATGCTGCTTTGCAAAAAGGATATTCTCATTATGATGATAATATGCCACATGAAGATTATGTTAAATGGCAAAGGGACTGTTTGGGTGAGATGATGAGATTGGTTTCTGAGGATGGAGCAATTTTTTATAATCATAAATGGCGAGTTCAAGGAGGATTATTACAAGATCGTCAAGATATTGTTAGTGGTTTTCCTGTTCGGCAAATCATTATCTGGAAACGTGCTGGTGGTTTTAATTTTAATGCCGGATATTTTTTGCCAACTTACGAAGTAATATATTTAATAGCTAAATCTAATTTTAAGCTTGTTTCTAAAGCAAATGCACTTGGCGATATTTGGGAGATTTCTCAAGAGATGAAAAATGGTCATCCTGCACCATTTCCTGTGAAATTAATTGACCGAATAATTTCATCGACAAATGCAAAAATTATTTTGGATCCATTTATGGGCTCAGGTACAACCGCTATATCAGCAATAAATTTTAATCGTAATTATATTGGGATTGATATTTCACCTGATTATTGTGAATCAGCTGAAAAAAGAATAAAACAACATCAATCACAATCTAAACTTTTATAACTATGTTAAAACAAATTATTTACACAAAACCGGCGTTAATTGCGAAGTTAAAAGAAATTTCTGCGATGGGTTTTGTGCCTAATGCGCGAAAAGGGAATCATGGAGGTATTGGTAACACACTTGAAGATTTGCTTGGAATAAAGGAAAACAATTTACCAATTCCCAATGCTGCGGAATGGGAATTGAAAGCGCAAAGATTGAATTCAACATCACTTACTACACTTTTTCATATTGAGCCTTCACCACGGGCAATTCGTTTTGTACCACAGGTTCTATTACCTTTTTATGGTTGGGCACATCAAGAAGCCGGTGGAAAATATTCAAATGACGAAATGAGTTTTCGCCAAACGATTCATGGTAATTCTTGTAGTGATCGCGGATTTAAAGTTGTTATTGATCGTGATGAACGAAAAATTTTAATTTCGTTTAATTCAAAGTGTATAGATGGAAGGCATGCTGAATGGTTACAACAGGTTCAGAAACGTGTTGGCCTTAGTGAGCTTAATCCACAACCATATTGGGGGTTTGATGATTTAGAGCATAAAGCGGGAACAAAACTACTTAATGCTTTCTATGTTCAAGCCGAAGTTGAAATTAGACGAAAAAAAGAATATTATCATTATGTTAAGGTAATGATGTTGCAAAAATTTAGTTTTGAAGGGTTTTTGAAGGCACTTGAAGAGGGAAAAATACTTGTTGATTTTGATGCACGTTCCGGTCATAATCATGGAACAAAATTTAGAATGAGACAAGATTGTTTGCCAATGCTTTATGAAAAAACAACAATAATTATTTAATAATTATAAAAATATATGAATAAAACAGATTTAATTAAAACAATTGAAGCGAAAAGAAATTCAAAAATTATAACTTATTTGACAAGTGATCGTCCGGGACCACTTAATGCAAAAATTGCTGGTGATATTATACCGATAATTAGTCGCCAACTGCGAAAAATTGGAAAAGTAGAAAATATTGATTTATTTCTTTTTAGTCAAGGTGGGGATACTATGGTTCCCTGGAGATTAGTTTCAATGATAAGAGAATATTGTGTAAAATTTTCTGTTTTAATCCCATATAAAGCACATAGTTCAGCAACTATGATTTCTTTAGGGGCAGATGAAATAATAATGACTGATTTATCGGAAATTTCACCCATTGATCCCTCAACAGCTAATATTTTCAATCCAACAGATCCGCAAAATCCTCAAAATAAAATTCCGATTTCCGTTGAAGACGTTATGGCGTATTTTGATTTAGTTAAAAATAAATTTGGAATAAAAAATGATGAGGATTTAACCAAAATATTTAATAAGTTTGTAGAATCAAATCCACAGATACACCCATTAGCGCTTGGGAACGTTAATCGGACTCATAATTTAATCAGAGTTCTCGCAAAAAGATTACTTAAGAGTCATAATAGCCCTATGGCAGAAGATGTGATAGAAAAAATCGTTGATAACTTAACCGAAAAACTTTATTCCCATCAGTACTATATAGGTAGAAAAGAGGCAAAGAAAGATTTGAAAATTGACACTGTTGTTTTTGCGAATGAAGAAACATCAATTTTATTAAGTGATTTATATGAAGAGTATCGCAAGGAAATGGGTTTAAATATAACAAGTTGGAGTCCTGAGGTGGAATTGGGTATAAAAACAATGCAAATTAAAAAGGATTATAAAATTGCTTATATTGAAAGTGTTGAATTGTCGAACTGCTTTCAAGTATCCATTGAATATAAAAAACAACAAGTTAACATAACACAATCTACACCAAGTGGACCAGTTCAAATTCCACAAGAGCAAATCGTGTTTAAGATTGTAGAGCAAGATTGGAAATAATATTAAAATTATGGAAAAAGAAATAATTCAAATTCAGTTAGCGTATTTTTTTAAGAGTGTGTTTTCCGGAAACTTTGAGGATTTTTCTCTTAAATTAAAACAAAAATTGAAAATCGTTAATACTTTAATGCTGCCAATTCCATCTAATGCACCAAATGAAATACCGCGGTTGTCGTTGGATTCTGAAAAATATAAAATAAATGTAGCAAAAAACAGGTTAGATATTTTTGCAAAAGATGTAGAAAGTATTAATAATTTAATTAAAAATATAAATGACGAAGTTTTAAATGAGCTTAAAGTCGAAATTGTAAGGATCGGTTTTGTTAAAAATTATTTTATTTCTGGGAAAATTGATGAAATAAAAAAAATATTGAATGAAAAATTTCAAACACTGGACTTGAAAGAAATAAATATCCGCATTACTAAAACGAATATAATAAAAAATTATAGTTGTAATGATATAGAAAATGTAAGTAACGGTACATTCATTAAAAATGAAAACGAAAAAGAGATTAGGGAAGAGGGGCTAATTATTTTAAGAGATATAAATACAACACAAAATCAGAAAACATTTAATGATATAGAAAGAAACGAAATTGTTGGTGCTTTTAATGATGAAAGTGAAAAATTCAATCTTATTGAAAATATATGCGAGAAATAATTATTCCTAAAATGAAGGAGGATAGTACGGGGGGAATGCTGCCGGAAGACTTCGACAAATATTTTTTATCTGATAATTTAAAGCCAAAAGATGAAAAAATATTACAATGGGAATTTATAGAAAGATTAGGTAAAAAACAATTGGAACTTGAGAAAAAGACAGATAGTTATAAAGAAGTAGCTGATGAATACAAAAAGGAATTGACTAAACAGGGTTCAAGAAATATAGAAATAATTGGAATTTTTTCAGCAATAATTGCTTTATTGATTATGGATGTGAATGTTATTGATTCTGCACCAAATTTTTTATCTGCAATCCTTTTAATTACATCTTTGACCGCATCCCTAGTAATATTTGTGTCGTTGATTCATTGTTTCTTTTCTGAGGAGACAGAAGGTATGGGGAAGGCATTTTGGATTGGATTAAGTATATTAATATTATTTGTATTGATAGGTGTATTAACTTATTTTTTTAATATTAATTTATATAAAACTGAAATAAAAAATAAAGAAATTGTTAGTATGCAAGGGGATGATAAAATAGTGGAATAAAAAACATTACATTTTGAAAATCAAATAAACTTTTTTTGAATTTTTTTTAGAACAACCTTTGACCTCTCTCTATATTTGTTCTAAAATCTAGGGGTTAATGATTTAAGAATCAATTTGTGAGATTCCCCCGGCTGTTATTTAATACTTTTACTTATTCATGTGCCGGGGCAAGCTTGCTCTTCGAGTTTATCCCAGTACCTCGTAGGCATAAACTCCGGCTGGGCCCCCGGAATGACAATTTAAATTAAAGAATTTTCTTGTGAAAAAGTTTTTACTGCACGCTTGCTGCGCGCCGTGTTCAATTTATGTGTTGGGAAAATTACGGACGGATTTTGACGTGACCGTCTTTTTTTATAACCCGAACATCCAGCCACGCGCCGAGTATGAACAACGTAAAAACGAGCTGTTGCAGTATTGTGAAAAGCTGAATATTCCTTTTGTGGATGCGGATTATGATTATCAGAAATGGTTTGCTTTAACGGATAAACATAAAGACTGTCCAGAAAAAGGTGAGCGTTGTACCTTGTGTTTTCAGGAACGTTTGAGTGTCAGCGCGGAATACGCTCAGGGCCATAATTTTGAGCTCTGGGGCACGACTTTGACCATTAGTCCACATAAGGATGCTGTTTTGATAAATAAGCTTGGTCAGGAGTTGGCTGCTAAAGTCGGCGTGGCGTATTATGAGGCTGATTGGAAAAAACAGGATGGTTTTAAAATCGCCAATCAAATGAGTAAGGATGAAGGATTTTATCGGCAGGATTATTGTGGTTGCGTGTACAGCTGGCAGGAACGAAACAGAAAAACGAACAATTTATAAAGAATAGATTGTTTTACGTAGGGGCGTATTGCATACGCCCACGACGTAAAATCCAATCGTGTGTGTTATGCCCGTATTACATACGCCAACGGGATTCCAGACATTTTGCTTGCAGCAAAATTCTGGAATGACGCGTTGCTGCCGGGGCGAAATCTGGAATGACGTGTTACTGCCGTGGCGAAATTTTCCAGGATGACACTGCAACAGGTAAATTGTTTTCCGTAGGGGCGTATTGCATACGCCCACGACGTAATGATAAAAACGCGCATCGAAATTAAGAATAATACAAATATGAAAATCAATTATCAAAAAGAATTAAACGATGAACAATACGAAGTGGTCAGCCAGGCGGATGGTTATTCTTTGGTTTTGGCGGGCGCGGGAAGCGGTAAAACGCGTGCCATTACTTATCGTGTCGCTTATTTGTTGGATAAGAACAAAGCTGAGGCCAATCAGATTTTGTTGATGACTTTTACCAACAAAGCGGCCAAAGAAATGTTGCATCGGGTGGGTGACTTGCTCGGCGGGAGCGGGCAGAGCGTTTTAGGCGGAACTTTTCATCGTTTGGGAAATTTGTTTTTGCGTCAACATATTCATCTTTTGGGTTATAAACCGGATTTTAATATTTTGGATCAGGATGACAGCCAGCGTTTGATCAATTCATCCATGGCGGGCTTGAATATCAACATCAAAAAGGATGCCTTGCCGCCAATCGGCATGATTCAACACATGATTTCTTACGCCAACAACACCCGCCAAACTTTAAGTGAAGTGATGGAATTTTATGATGTGCATTGGTCGGCTCAGGATAAAATCAATGCCCTGGCCAAAGCGTATCAGGAGGGCAAAAAACGCACCAATGCCGTGGATTTTGATGATTTGTTGTCGTTGTGGTTGGAGATTTTTGAGAAATTTCCGGCCGTGGCTGAGAACGCTTCGCAAAAATATAAATATGTTTTGGTGGATGAGTATCAGGATGTCAACTATATTCAAGCGCAATTGGTTAAATATTTGGGTAAAGAAAATAAAAACATTTTAGCGGTCGGTGATGACGCTCAATCCATTTATTCTTTCCGCGCGGCGGATGTCAATAACATCTTGTCTTTTGCCAAGGATTATCCCAACGCCAAGATTTTTAAATTGGAAAAAAATTATCGCAGTTCACCGGAAATTTTGGCTTTGGCTGAGTCCAGTATTATGAATAATGATTCGCAATATCGCAAAAAACTGGAAGCGATGAAAGACAGTTCCAGCCAGCCGCAATTGGTGAAAATGTTGAATCCCAAGAAGCAAGCGATTTTTATCGCGCAAACGATTCGCGATTTGCATCAGCAGGGTTACAAATATTCCAGCATTGCTATTTTGGCGCGCTCGGTTTATCAAACCATTGATATTCAGTTGGCTTTGAGTAATTATAATATTCCTTACTCGGTGCGTGGCGGACAAAAATATTTTGAACAAGCGCAAATTAAAGATTTATTGGCTTTTGTCAGAGTGATTTTTAATTTTAATGATGAGCTGGCTTGGCAAAGAATTTTAGCCTTGGCCGATGGTATCGGTGAAAAACAGGCGCAAACCATCATTGATTTTGTGACCGCCCAAGACTCGCTGGACGTGGCTTTGGGAATGGATTTCAAATTAAAACAGAAGAAAGCACAAAATTCCTGGAACGCTTTGAAAACTTTGTTGCATGATGCGCGCTTTAGTTTTTCCGATCAGGATAAATACAATTTGGCGGGCATGATTAAATATATATACGAGAGCTTTTATCGGGCTAAGATGCGTGATTTGTATATTGAAGATTTCAGTGATCGCGAGGAAGCGGTGGAGCAATTTATTGATTTTGCCAGCAATTATAAAGATTTGCGTCAATTTTTGGCTGATGTTTGTTTGGATGAGGAATTGTGGCAAGCCAATAAACAAAAAGATTTGGATGATGACTTTGTGCTGTTGAGTACTATTCATCAGGCCAAAGGTTTGGAGTGGAGCGTGGTTTTTGTTTCCAATTTGTACCAGGGATCTTTTCCACATTATAAATCTTTGGAAAATAACAAGGAGATTCAAGAAGAGCGTCGTTTGTTTTATGTCGCCTGTACCCGCGCCAAGGAAAAATTGTATTTGTTGTTTCCGCTGCGCGCCCCGCATTACATGTACGGTGAAGTGATGAACGAGCGCTCGCAGTTTATTGAGGAAATTCCCGATGATTTATACATTGAAACGAGCTTTACCGATTCGTCGTTTTTGTGATAAAATCATAAAAACAATCAACATTTATGGTTGAAAATTTCAAACCATTGGCTCGTGAGAATTCTAAAGAAAAAACACCTTCTTTGCGCAGGAAAATTTTACGATTGGAAAAAGAAATCGCTGATTTGGAGAAAATTCAAATCGATATTCCCCGCGATTATGCGAAGGATGTCTTTGGTAAAAACAAGTTAAGCCGCGACGATATTCATAAGCGTTACGGTAATCTTTGCTTTAGTGAGGGTACATTGAAATATTCATCTTTACTTGATCAGAAACTTAGGTCTTTGCGAATGCAATTAAATGCTTTGCGAGAGCAACAAGCAAATGAAAAAATAAAACATAAGTATCGGGAAGTGATGGGCGAGATGATTGCTAATCGTGATTTCCTCAGTGTGTTTAATGTTTTGGAAAGATATTTGTTTTATAATCAATATTTGAAAGATGATGAGGCTGATGATTTTCAAAATTTCGCATCCTCGTCAGAGTCGGCGGAAACAGAAAAATTCCGTTTTATGGTTGATTGGCGAGCGGTTTTTGGAGAACAGGGGGTGCAAAAATTACTAAAAATGTTGGGAATTGATGAAGCGACTTTAGAAAAAATGACGGTTTTGGATTTTACGGTTTTATTGTGGAAAAAGGATCGCGAGTTTTCTCAAGGGAAACGTTCATCCATGAAAATGAATAATTTGTTAGGGAAAAGTATCGCTAAGTCGCAAGAAGTTTGGTTTGGTAAGGATTATGTTGAAAAAAGCGAAGCCGCTTATTTGACTTTGGGGGTTTATCGTTTGGATCGTTATCTTAATCAAATTTTTGAGAAAACCGGTGCTTTGCCGGAGGTAATTGTTTATCCGGATACCAGCGCGCGGCCGTTTCATTACATTATCAATCCTTTGCTGAAAAAAGTTTATCAAGAAAAGGGGCAGACGCGGCCGCAAGAAATTTTTATGCCGACTTTTCGAGATTTGTTTCCTGATAAAAATCATAGCTTAGGTGATTTGCGAATTCAAAAAGATATTTTACAAAAACAACTTTTGAATTTGAAGTCACAAAAAAATAAAATATCGGTGGAATTACGCAACTGTCGCTCCCGCGAGCAACGCCAAGTGCTAAGCTCGAAATTGCAAACCGTCAGCGATGAATTGATTAAAGTGGAAAAGGAAAACGCGCAAGTGGCGGAATCGTTTGAACAGGCGATTTCAGCTAAACAGCTTTACGAGAAACACCGATATTTAATCACGGAAAAAAAGAAAATTATTTTTGATTTGAAAAAAGGTAATTCGTCAGTGATGGTAACTGAATTTTTGCAAAGGGAATTGGCCACGCTGGAAAATGAAATAAAAAATTTGGAAAACAAGTCCGTTTTGTCTTTGTTGGAGCAGCGTTTTTTGCCATACAAGGATCAAATTTTTAAAGATAAACGGGTTTTAGTGGTTGACGATTTGATTGCCAGCGGGAACACCATGGAAATGGTTTTGAAAATTTTGGGCAAAATGGGCAATAAAAGCAGTCATCTTTTTTCTTTTTGTTATTACATTGGCAACGATGAGGAGGAGACAATCGGCAATCTGCCGGCTGGTTCTTATGATGTGTTTCGGGATCGAGTTTATGAATCGGCGGAACAAATTGAAAATGTGAATTCTTTGTTGTCGTATTACCCTGATTTCAAAATTAATGCGGCGGCCTTGGAGGACGTTTGGTCGGAGATAAATTTTAATGGATTTTCTTGGCGTTTTCATAATAAAGATATTAAAGGCTTAAAGAAAACTCATGATTCAGCGGTGGCGGTGCCGATTAAAGATCGGGATTTTGCCGCACGAAAGGCTTTAATTCAAAAATGGAAAGCGATTGGAGAGTCCGGTTTGAAATATACCGAGTACCGTAAATCTCAAGAGCGTGACTGATTTGGTAAGAAAGATTTTTTGTGATAAAATAACAGAAAGCTTTTAAAGCAAAAATAAAATTATGGCGGCGCAGGTTGATGTCTTTTTCAGTAAAGCGATTGAAGCGAAAGTCTCCGATCTGTATTTGATTGGTGACCAATATCCGATTGCCCGTGTGGACGGCAATCTTTTGATTTTGGATGAACAGTTTATGCCCAACGCCAAGTTGGATCAGTTGTTAATGGAAATTTTGACGCCGGCGCAGCAACAATATTTTGTCAAAAATCGCGATTATGATTTCGCTTACACTGTTGGCGGGCGTCGTTTCCGTGTTAATGTACATTTTCAAAACAATAAATTGGGCATGGTGGCCCGTTTGATTCCCGATACCATTCCGCCTTTGGAACGTTTGGATTTTACGCCGGCGATGTATAATTTTACCGGTTTGAAAGATGGTTTGGTTTTGGTGACCGGTCCGACCGGTTCCGGTAAATCCACAACCTTGGCGGCGATGATCAATTATATTCATCAAAAAAGTTCCAAGCATATTATCACCATGGAAGATCCGATTGAGTTTGTTTACGGTGAAGGGAAAAGTATTATTGAGCAGCGGGAAATCGGTAAAGATACGCCGACTTTTGCATCGGCTTTGAAATACGCTTTGCGTCAGGACCCGAACGTTATTTTGGTGGGGGAAATGCGTGATCCGGAAACCATTCAAGCGACTTTGACAGCCGCTGAAACCGGCCATTTGGTTTTTTCCACTTTGCATACTTACAACGCCCCGGAAACGATTGAGCGTATTATTTCGGTTTTTCCGGAATACAAACAACAACAGTTGCTCGTGCAGTTGGCGTCAACGTTGCGGGGGGTAATTTCGCAGATGTTAGTGCCAAAAATCGGGGGCGGGCGCGTGCCGGTGCGGGAAATTTTAATCAACACCGTGGGCGTGGCCAACTTGATTCGTAATCATCGCATTGAGCAAATCAAAAATGTGATGCAGACTTCTTTGGCGGAAGGAATGGTGACTTTGGATGCCAGTTGCAATACTTTATTTGATGCCAAGTTGATTACTCAGGAAACTTATGATTATATTTTAGAAGGAATCGCCCGTTTGAGTCGCGAGGGTTAATTCCGTTTTTGATAATAAATAAGCACTCTTTTATGTTTAATTGGAAAAAAGGCGTCGCCTTGATGAGCGTGGTGGCGGGCGTGGTTTTGTTGTCCGCTTGTAATTTGTTTTTGACTGACAATCAGATTGTGCAGAAGATGATGGAGCGCAGCGCGCAAATCAAGTCTTCCACTATGGATGCCACAATTAAATCATCCATGGATAGTGAAATCGGTGGTGGCGAATTTTCTTTGCGTGCCAAAGGCCGTTATGCCATGGAAAACATGAATGATACCGACAATTTGCATTATGTTTATGATTATAATTTAGCGCTTACCGCTTCTTCTACCGGCGCCACTTTTACCGCTGACGCTGATGTGATTCAAACGGAAAAACAAATGTTTTTTAAATTAAATAGCGTGCCCTTGATTCCGATTGCCGATTTGGAAGGCTATAAAGGTCAATGGTATTCTTTGGATTTTGCCAAAATGATGGAAATGTCCGGCGCCGAAGCCTCTTTTGATATGAATAAATTGACCGGCATGAGCATGGAAATGAATAAGTTATTGGCCGAGTCCAATTTTTTGAAAGTGAGTGATGATTTGGGAAAGACCAAAGTCGGGGAAAATCGTGTTTATCATTACCAAGTGTCTTTGGAAAAAGAAGCTTTGAAAAGTTTGATGTTGCAGATGACGGAAAAGTTGGCCGTGACCGCCGGTGAGGACGTGGCTTTTGATGAAACAATGAAAACCGAAATGAAAGCCGCTTTGGATCGGAGTTTGGAGATGTTAAATATTACCAATATTGAAGTTTTTATTGATACCAAGACTTTTGATTTGCGCCGCATGGTTTTTGAAGCGGATTTAGTACCGCCGGCGGAGCTTGCATTGGCGCAAACCGTGAAAATCAGCGTGGATATGACAATGGATAATTTTAACACCATTAAGATTGAGGACATTTCCGTGCCGACCGAAACGATTGATATTTTTGAGAAGTATATGGAAGAAAAAACCAAAATGATGGAATTGGAAGCGCAAACTGATGAACTGGAAATTTCCGACGAGGAATTATTCGGTGACATTGAAAGCGATTCCATTTATTTTGACGATGAATTAACACAATAAATATGGCCGAAGTCCGGCACAATTTCACGCGATTTCTAATTTTGCTGGGATTTTTTTCCATTCTGGTGGTGATTATGATTGTTCGTTTATTTGTGCTGCAAGTGATGCAATATGATCATTATAAAGCCTTGGCGTCCGGGCAGTATGAGGTTTTTAAGGAATTATTTCCGGAGCGGGGCAATATTTACACCAATGATAACGGGCAACTTTATCCGATTGCTTTGAATCGTGATAAGGGTTTGGTTTTCGCCCAGCCCAATATTATTAAAGAGCCGGATAAGGTGGCCGAGAGTTTGTATGAGTTATTGGCGATCACGGACGAAGCCGAGCGCGCCGCCATTTTGGAGAAACTGAAAAAAGCTGATGATCCTTATGAAATCATTAAAAAGAATTTGGATGAAGAGGTTTATTTGAAAGTTAAAGATGCCAAACTGGAAGGGATTTTTGTGAGCACGGAAAAAGCGCGTTATTATCCGGAAAAAGAAATCTTTTGTCATTTGACCGGTTTTCTTGGAAAAAATGATAACGAGAAAGTCGGGCAATATGGTTTGGAAGCTTATTTTGATGAAGAATTGCGTGGCGTGCAGGGTTATTTGGATTCGGAAAAGGACGCTTTGGGACGTTGGATTGTCATTGCCAAACGTCAGTATGTGAAACCGGAAAACGGTAAAGACGTGAAAATCACCATTAACAAAGCGATTCAATTGAACACTCGGGAAATGTTGAAAAACGCCGTGGAAACTTACGAGGCAGAGAGCGGCACGGTGATTATCGTGGAGCCGCAAACCGGCGCGATTTTATCAATGGTTAATTATCCGGATTATAATCCCAACGAATATTATAATGTTGAAGATTACCAAGTATATAATAATCACGCGGTTTCTACTTCCTATGAGCCGGGATCCATTTTTAAAGCGATTACTTTGGCAGCGGCCTTGGACGTGGACAAAATCACCCCTGACACCATGTATGAAGACAAAGGCGTGATTGAATATGATGATGGTTATCAAAAGTTTTTTATTTATAACGCCAATAAATCGGTTTACGGTTGGCAAAGTATGTCTGAGGTTTTGCAAAAGTCTTTGAACACCGGCACGATTTACGCCATGCAACAAATGGGTACCAAAAAATTCCAAGAATACATGAAATCTTTCGGTTTCGGGGAATTGACGGGTATTGAATTGAATAATGAAAAAGCTGGTGATATTTCTTCGTTGGATAAATCTCTAAATTCCAAGGGGGAGATTTTCGCCGCCACCGCCACCTATGGGCAGGGGATTATGGTGACGCCCTTGCAAATGGTGATGGCCGTTAATGTTTTGGCCAATGGCGGCAAACTGATGAAACCTTATTTGGTGGAAGATATTATTGGTCAGGATGGGACGCAGCATTTCAGTCCGCAAACGATTCGTCAAGTGATTTCGCCGCGCGCCGCCACGCTAATTACCGGAATGATGGTGGCGACGGTGGATAAAGGACACGAAGGCACTGGCAGCCGCGCTAAGGTGCCGGGATATTATTTGGCAGGCAAAACCGGTACGGCGGAAGTGGCAGAAAGGGGCGTTTACGGTAATAAAACCATTCATTCTTATATCGGTTACGGTCCAGCCGATAATCCTAAATTTACGATTTTGATCAAATTGGATAATCCGCAAAAAGGCACCTTTGCTGAGTCCACCGCAGCCATTTTGTTCAATCAAATCTCACAATATTTATTGGATTATTTTCATATCCAAAAACAGTATTAAAAATTATGGATAATTTAAAATTCAAAATCATTTCTCAAATTTTATTCGGCATTGTTTTGGCAATGTTTTTTTCTGTCATTGGTCTGATTATCGGTATGCAAATTGGCGGTAATTACGGTTGCTTGCCAATGATTGATTGGCTATTCGGGACGCGCGGTTACGAATCTTGCGGCGCTTTTGGCGGTGTTTTGGGAATGGTGGGGGGCGCGACGATCGGTGCTTATCTGTTTGGTATTTTACCGATTAAAAATTACCGACACGTTTTATGGTTTTTGATAATTTTAATAATATTGCCGATTATATTTTACAGTGTTAGTGTTTTAACAAGTTCTAATTATTCTGGCTCAGCAGGCGCTTTTTTCTGGGGTTTGTTGAAAATTTTCAGTATTCCGACTTTGACTGCCAGTTTGGTTACTTGGATTTTTAATATCAAAACGCTTCAATAAATAAATTTTTTGTTATGCCTTTGGAAAAACAGGGGGCGTTGTTGGGGATTCCTTTGAATCGTCAAACGCCGCCGGAATTATGGAAAACCATTGTGGAAGTGCTGGAAGCGCCATATTCGCGTTGTTTTTTTGTGGTCACGCCCAACCCGGAGATTCTCAGTTATGCTTATAAAAATTCCGCCTACGCCGAGTATTTGCGCCAAGCGGATTTTGCTTTGCCGGATGGAATTGGCGTGGTGATGGTTGGCTTATTGAGTGGACAAAGTTTTAAACGTTTTACCGGCGCTGATTTAACCGGCGATTTATTAAAAGTGGCCCAAGTAAAATCTTTAAAAATTGGAATTTTAGATAAAAACGGCGGTTTGAGCACGCAAGCGGATTTGCACAATAAGTTGAGCGCGTTATATCCGGCTGTGAAATTTACGGTTTGGAAAGTTGATCAAAAAACCGAGGATTTTCAAACGGTTTTACAAAATATAAATGACTTGGCGCCGGATTTGTTGTTGGTGAGTATCGGGTTTCCTTATCAAGAGAAATTTATTGGTAAATATAAAGCTCAATTGAATTGTAAATTGGCTTTGGCCATCGGTGGCAGTTTAGATTTTATAATTGGCAATCGTCGTCGTCCACCGAAATGGATCAGAAAATTTGGAATGGAGTGGTTGTATCGTTTCGCTGAAGATCCAATGTATCGTTTTAAAAGAGTTTTGAAGGCTTTGTTTGTTTTTCCATTTTTGAATATCAAATATGGGCTTGCCAAGCTTTTTCGTTTAAGGTAAGAATAATTTAAGAAAGGAGGCCGCAATGGCGCAAGATTCGTCGTTAGTGGAAAAATGGCAGTGCCCTGATTGCCAATTGTCCTGGGCGGTGGCGCTGACGGTTTCCGAGAAAAATCAGCGTTGTTGTCCGTATTGTAAGACTGTTGGTAAAAATTTTAGCCAAGCCGTGCACATTTTAAGAAAAATGAGCTGGCTGCGCGAGATTTACGGGGACGCGCGGCGGGCGGTGGCTTTGCTGGATGTCGTGGATTGGCGCGATCAGTTGTTGATTTGGGTTTGCCCGCGTTGCCGGCAAACTTACGCCGCGACGTTTTTGCAGCGTCTGCAGGGAAAGGCTTGTCAGTTTTGTCAGAATCAGTCTGAGCATGGCTGATTTTTTTTTGCACTTTACAAAAACCCTTAAATCTTATTAAATAAAATCAAAGAAAGGGGGGTGCCATGAAAATCATCACCTGTGAAACTTGGGGTGAATTAAAGGTGGGGGTGCCCATAAGCAGTGATATGCGTGGACGTTTTTTGTCTTTGGCCAACGAAGAGACTTCCCGCGCCAATTTAAAGGATCACAATCCGGCCTATTTGGATTATTACAACGCTTGGATTGATGAACTGTCCAAGCAACAGATTTATCAGTCCAAGGTCTACTTGTCGCCCCGTATTCCGCCGGACATGATTGATCTGTCCAGTCGTATTATTA
>DAIPKK010000009.1:0-20951 GCA_036769805.1 Patescibacteria group bacterium | reverse complement strand
AGGGTGCGCTTTCCTTGGATAAAATTACTGCACCTGCTGACACGACCGGTTATGGTAAAGTTTATGTAAATTCAACGGATAGCAAATTATATTTTAAAGATGGTTTGGGCGGCACTTTTGATTTGACCGCTACCGGTGGTTCCGGCACCATTGCTGATGGTGATACTAATGGTCAAATGGCGTTTTGGAATGAAACTTTAGGAACTTGGGAGTATACCGATACTAGTGAAATGGTTTGGGATGATACTGATAAAGCGTTGGGTATTGGTGTGGCCAGTCCGACTGCAACTAATAAGTTACATATTGATAATACAGGAACAACAACTTTGAGTGCGGCAGTATATGCAACAGCTACTAGTGGTGGTGCTGCAATTCGCAATTATGGTGGTTATTTTTCTGCTGATGGTACAATTGCTCGTGCAGTTGAAGGTCGTGCAACAACTACGGGGGCTTATACTAATTATGGTGGCTATTTTGTTGCTTCTGGAGATACAGGCTATGGCGTTTATGCTTTAGCTAATAGCACTACTGGTTGGGCAGGTTATTTTGATGGGCGTGCTGGGGTCGGTCAAGCTTTTTATGTTGGGCAAGCTGGTGGTACGGATGATGATTATGTGTATTTTGATGCCGGTGGGGAATATATAAAATATAACAATGCACAAGGGTTTTTTGATTTTAGCGCTAGCAGTATAGCAGTTGGTATGGCTTCTGCATCGGATGATGATTATATTCGTTTTGATGATGGTACTAATGAATACTTAATGTGGAATAATACTACTGCGGGATTTGAGTTGAGTGATGATTTAAATATTACAGGAACATTTGATGCTAGTTCTACTATTACAGCAGGAGGTAATATTTATACTAACTCTTCTTATGTATATATTGATAATGATTTTTCTTATGCTTATGATTATATTTATTTTGGTGGTACATCAGCTACTTCTGATTATATAAGGTATTATTCAACTGCTGATACATTTTATTTTACTGGGGCGTTGGTTTCACCAACTTCATATTCAACTGTAGTAGGGGCCACTAATCGTGATTTGTATATTGATAGTGGTGGTAATTTAGGTTACGTCTCTTCATCTCTTCGCTATAAAGATAATGTAAAAGATATGGAAGATATTAATTGGTTATACAATTTAAGACCGGTAAATTATACTTATAAGAGCGATGAAAACAAATCAAAACAATATGGTTTGATCGCCGAAGAAGTTGAAAAAGTTAATCCTTTCTTTGTTAGTTATGATGAGGAAGGTTTGCCGGAAACGGTTAGCTACAGTGCTTTGGTAACACCAATGTTAGAAGCCATCCAAAACCAAAAACAACAATTAGACGCTTTGGAAACCAAAGTGGAAATGATTGAAAAGATGGTTGTTCTAATAACGAAGCGATGTTAATGGAAACCATTGAAAAATTGGAAGCGCGGATTGAGGCTTTGGAAGGTCAAAGCGTTGAACCGGTAAAAACCAGTTTTTGGAGTAAATTGTGGTAGGCGGATAGACTATGAAATAAAAAAGAGAGTTCCGACTTAAGTTGGGGCTCTTTTTTATCAAAGTCCATCAGTTAATCATATAAATCCCTGTTCAAGATATTTCCCTGTGGATAAATCGGGAAAAGTTTACGCTAGATTTATGGTCATTATGCTATAATACCCATATCTTATTATTTATTTATACAAATATGGAAAGCAAGTCCTTATTATTTTTTAATTTTTAATGGTGCAAAAATTCGTCGCGTTTGGGACGAAGTACAACAAAAATGGTATTTTTCCGTGGTGGATGTGGTGGAAATTTTGACGGAGAGCATGAATCCTACTGATTATTTGAAAAAATTGAGAAAAAGGGATTTAGAATTGGGAACTTACCTAGGGACAATTTGTCCCCAGGTAGAAATGTTAACTGATAAAGGCCGAAAAAGGAAGGTTTTAGCCGGTAATCATGAGATGATATTGCGTATTATTCAATCTATCCCATCACCAAAAGCTGAACCATTTAAGCGTTGGTTGGCCAAAGTCGGTAATGAACGTTTAGAAGAAATGGTTGATCCAGAAAAAGCAATTCTTCGTAGTCAGGAATATTGGCGACAAATGGGTCGTAGTGAGAAATGGATTAAACGACGTTTGGTCGGGCAAGAAATAAGAAACAAATTAACTGAATATTGGCGAACCCATGAGGTTGATGAAAGCAAAGATTTCGCTTTGTTAAGTAATATTATTCACAAGGAATGGTCGGACTTGACGATTGCGGAGCATAAAAATTTGAAAAATTTGGATAAACAAAATCTTCGGGATCATATGTCAGATGTGGAATTATTTTTTACGGCGTTTGCAGAAATGGCCACTGAACAAATTGCTGAAAGTGTTGATGCGACTGGTTTGAAAGAAAATAAAATTCCGGCCAAACAAGGTGGTGCGATTGCCAAAAATGCACGATGTGAGCTTGAATCCAAAACCGGCAAATCAATCATTAGCAATAGTAATTTTCTTAAAAATCAAGGGAATACCCGAGGAAAGCTCGGTAGTTGAAAAGCATCTCGCCATTATTGACACAATTTTTTAAAAAGGCTAAAATACTTTCAGCTTTTCCGCGGTAGCGCAGTGGTAGCGCAGTTGGCTGTTAACCAATTGGTCGTCGGTTCGAGTCCGACCCGCGGAGCCCCCAAACACACATAAAAACCGCCATTTGGCGTTTTTATTTTTTCTCTTAGGAAGCAGGGATTTAATTTTATTTCAAATACTTTTATGGAAATTCGTAACATCGCCATTATCGCCCACGTGGACCATGGCAAAACCACTTTGACCGACGTTTTGATGCGTCAATGCGGCTCGGCGGAAAAGAAGTTCGTCAGTATGGATGTCAACGCTTTGGAGCAGGAGCGCGGCATTACCATTTATTCCAAAAATACTTCTATTTTTTATAAAGATACCAAGATCAACATTGTGGACACCCCCGGCCACGCTGATTTCAGCTCCGAGGTGGAACGTGTTTTGCGCTCCATTGATTCGGTTTTGTTATTGGTGGATGCCCAGGAAGGTCCGATGCCCCAAACCAAGTTCGTGCTGAAAAAATCTTTGGAATTGGGTCTTAAACCGATTGTCGTTATCAGCAAAGTGGATAAGCCGGCGGCTCGTCCGGAACAAGCGGTGGAAATGGTTTATGAGTTGTTTTTGGACCTTGGTGCCAATGATGAACAATTGAAATTCCCGGTGGTTTATACCGTTGCCAAGCAAGGTTGGGCCAAAAAATATTTATCCGATACCAGTGATAACATGAATCCGTTATTGGATATGATTTTGGAACATGTCGCGCCTGCCTCCGATGACGCTTTGGTTGATCAAGATTTGGCCGCTCAATCTTTTAATTTATCCTATGATAATTATTTGGGACGTATGGCCGTGGTTCGTATTTATGCCGGTACTTTAAAAGCTGGACAAAATGTTTTCATTAAAAATGAGCAGGGGATTCGTCGCGGACAAATCGGCAAGATTTTCACTTTTTATGGCACGGTTCGTCAAGAAATCACCGAAGCACAAGCCGGTGATATCGTTTCCGTGTCCGGTTTAACGGATATTGATATCGGTGAAACCATTTGCGTTAACGAGGAAACTGTTATGTTGCCGGCCATCAGAATTGATGAGCCGACCATTTGTTTGAATTTTTTGGTTAATAATTCACCGTTTGCCGGTCGTGATGGGAAATATGTTACCAATCGTCAGTTGCGAGAACGTTTGGAAAAAGAATTGGAAATGAACGTTGGGTTGAAAATTGATTTTTCTTTGATTGATAGTTATAAAGTTTTCGGTCGTGGGGAATTGCACATTGCGATTTTGTTGGAAAATATGCGGCGTGAAGGTTATGAAATGCAGATTTCCATGCCCCAGGTAATTTTGAAAGAAGAAAACGGACAGACTTTGGAACCGTTTGAAGAATTACAAATTGATGTTCCAGAATCCTATACTGGTGCGATTATTGAAAAATTATCCAAACGTAAAGGCCAGTTGAAAGAGATTAAACCTAATTTGGCAGATACTCGTTTGTTGTTTGAAATTCCGACTCGTGGTTTATTGGGTTATCGTAATGAATTTATCGTTGATACTCGTGGGACCGGAATTTTGTGTAATCATTTTATCGGATTTAAACCTTACGCCGGTGATATTTCTACCACTGATTTGGGTTCCATGATTTCTATGGAAACCGGTAAGGCCTTGGCTTATTCTTTGTTCACTTTGCAGGAACGTGGGACTTTGTATATTGATCCGAACACTGAGGTTTATGAAGGTATGGTTATTGGTAACACCGCTAAGGGCCAGGATATGGCTGTCAATCCCATTAAAGGTAAACATTTGACCAATATGCGCGCTTCCGGTTCTGATGAAAATATTAAATTAACGCCCCCGCATTTGATGACCTTGGAGCGTGGTATGGATATTATGAAAGATGATGAATATTTGGAAATCACCCCGAACTATATTCGTTTGCGCAAAAAAGAGTTAACCGAAGAATCGCGGGTGAAAGCAAAGCGTAAGTAAAACATCCCGGTTCAAGACAGTCTCTCCACCAGCGCCGCTTTAATCTCCTCCGCGCTGTACGCGCCGCGCGTGGCGCGCATCACCTGTCCCAGGAAAAATTGCAGTAATTCCAGCTTGCCCTGTTTGTAGCGCGCGGCTTCGTTGGGATGTTCATTGACGATTTGCTCAATGATTTCCCCTAAGCCCGGAGTGTCGGCTTGTTGGTTTTTCCAATCATCCAAAATATGTGAGGGGTCGGCATCGGTTTTGCTCAAAATCATTTTTTCCAAAACTTGTCCGGCCACCTGATTATTGATCTCTTCTTTAAGAATTATCTTTAAAAATTCCGCCATGTTTTCCGCTGATAAGGCCAGATTATTCCAATCCTGGCCGCTTTTTTTGAGCAGCGGGGGAACGCGGTTAATCAGCCAGTTGGCACTGAGTTTGGCCGCTTCGGCCACGCTCGTCGCCATGCCCTCGGTCTTCAGCCAGTCCAGTAATTCGGAAACGGTTTTTTCCAAATACTTTAACAAATCCGGCGTTTCCAAAAGCTGACTGATCAAATCCTGATCATATTGATATTCTTCCATTAAACGCAAACGATTTTTCCATGGTAAATTTTTGATTTCGGCGCGCGCCTCGGCGACCAACGCGTCATTCAATTCCAATAATGGTAAATCCGGTTCCGGAAAATAACGATAATCATTTAAACTTTCTTTGCTGCGCTGCGCCACGGTCATCTCCTTTTTATCATCCCAACCGCGCGTCTCGCTGACGGTTGGCGGCGTGCCGGCCTCCCACAATTCTTTCTGTCGGATAATTTCATGAGTGAGCGCTTTTTCAATCGCCTTAAAAGAATTTAAATTCTTAACTTCGGTTTTGGCGTAATATTTATCATCGCCAACGGGACGCAAAGAGATATTGGCATCACAACGCATTTGCGCTTCTTCCATGTTGGCATCGGAAATATTTAAAGCACGCAAAGTCAAACGTAGTTCTTGCAAAAATAAAATCGCTTCGGCCGGAAAACGGAAATTCGGTTTGGTGACGATTTCCAGCAACGGCGTGCCGGCGCGATTAAAATCAATCAAAGTGTGTTGTCCGTCGGCGGAGTGCAGATTTTTCGCCGAGTCTTCTTCCAAATGCATGCGTTCTATCTCACAATTTTTCCATTGATTGTCGTGGAAAATCGGCAAAAAGCCGCCGCTGATAATCGGTTTATCATCCTGGGTAATCTGGTAGCCTTTTGGTAAATCCGGATAATAATAATTTTTACGAGCGAATTGGGATAGATAATTCAGATTGGCGTGCAAGGCTAAGCCCAATTTAATGGCCAAACGCACCGCCTCGTGGTTGAGTTTTGGCAGTGTTCCCGGGTGTGCCAAACAAATCGGACAAACATGTCGGTTGGGGGAGTTGCTGTCGCCGGCGTTGGCGCAGCGACAAAACATTTTACTTTTGGTTTTCAGCTGGACGTGAATTTCCAAGCCGATGATGTTTTCCAGAATCATATTTTATCTTTTAGATATTTATCAAAAAATTCTTGCGTATGCATTTCACTTTCTTCCATGGTGCCGCTGGTATCCAAATAAATCACTTGGCTGCCGCGACTTTCCAGGAATTCTCGCAATTCGTCGCCCTGGTATTTTAATTGGGCTTTGGTCAAGAAGTCAAGTTTTTCAAAAATGGAATCATCCTGTTTTTCAGTGCGCGCCAACAATCGTTCCAAAGCTTGTTTGGCGTCTTTCAGTTGGGGAATGATGACGTAATCGGGAGTGCGTTGCAGCGCTAATTGATTGCCCGGTAAATCCAAAATTGTTTCCAATGGCAAACCATTATTATCCGCGCCCAAATTTTGGTAAACAATGGAGCTGACAAATCCGCGCGATTGAATGATGATTTTTCCTTTTTCCAGGGCCGGTAAAATCAATTTTTCATATAAAATTTGGCGATCCAGCGAATAAGCTTGCGCCAGAGCCGCCGAGGAATAACTTTGTTTTTTGTTGGTTAACTCTTGGCGAATGTATCGTCCCACCGGCGCGTAGGTCGGCTCAGAACTGCTGATAATCGGAAAGTTTTCCCAGTCACTGATTTCCGGGTAACTTTGTTCATCTTGCAGAAATTGATCCAAATTAAAGATTTGCGTGGCCTCAAAATGTTTTAAAATATTTTTTCCGATGATGCCTTTGCCGGCACCGTCAATGCCTTCCAGCATCACGAATAAACCTTTGTTCATAAATTTATTTTTCCGGTGAATAAGAAGCGAAGCGTCCGCGCAACTCGGCGCCGTCAATACTTTTCCACAAACCGCAGCTGAGATTGCCTTCCCAGCAAATTTTTTCCGTTTGGCAGCTGGGACCGGCGTATTTGAAAATTTCCGGGGCGATGGGTTTTACTTCTTCCAACATTAAGCGAGCCATTTCTCGGATTTCCCACTGGGCGCGCAGGCATAAGCGTTCTCGGAAAAAGTTGAGCAGGGCGCGGGCGTTCATGGTGATGACGATTTTCGTGTCAGCGGCGTTCGGTAAAACAAAGCGCGCGTCTTCCGGCAGAATATTATAATCGTTTTGTAAGGATTTATAGGTCAGGTCAATTTCCGCCATTAATTTTTCAAATTTTTCTAGGGCTTCGGGGTTATTTTGAATTTTTGGAGGAATGACATAATCAAAACCGCTTTTTTCAAAATTGACGTAGCGTTGCGATTGCTGAGAGTAAGAAGCGAGGCGGTGGCGCACCAGCTGATGGGAGCAAGCGCGGGAAATTCCTTCCACCGCAAAGGTGAAACTGGCGTGTTCAATGGTGGAATGATGGCCCGAAGCAATCACCTGATCAATCAGTTTTTTTTGTTTGTCTGCACCGGTTTTTTCCTTTAATTCAACGGCGCCGGTGACGCTGTAGCATTGGCGAATCCCCGCCGTGACAGTCGCTTCCGGATCGGCGGTGTGGGAAATCAGCACAACTTTTAGGTGGCTTTGGGGCATATTTTTGCAATTAAAAGATAAGTCCTTTGGGGATATTATAACATAAATAAAAAATAAAAATCATTGACAATTTGAAAATTCAATGTGATAATATAAATGAGAGAAGTAACTTAAATTTCATGAAAAATTTACTTACAAAATTCTTGTTAATCAGTCTGCTGTTGAGCGGGTTTTTTATGTTTTCTCAAACCGTTCAAGCGGAAGAATTGACAATGTTCAATGGAGAAATTCGTTTGTTGGACGGAGATTTTGTTTATCAATTGAATAACCAAACTTATAATTTAAGTGCTAATGCCAATTTGTTAACTGAATTGGCCATTGATTTTGTCGGTACATCCGTTGATTTGGCAAAATTATCAAATTTGGAAATTCAAGAATTTTTAGGAAAGATTTTGAAAAGCACTGATAAAAAATTATTTTACGTTTTTGTTCATAATGGAGAAGTCGTGGAAATCGCCAATCCGGATTGGCAAATGTCCTTGTGGCAAATTGACCAAGTGAACGCCCGCCAACCACGCGCCGTCGGCGGTCACGATAATCGCGTTGATCAAGAAATTCAGGAAGCTGCTCGAGCCGTGGCGGGCGTGGTGGACTTGCCGGCACCCAGCGAATTATCCCTTTTAGCGGATCTGATCAATCAAGAGCGTGCTTTATATAATTTACCGGCTTTGACTGTGGATGAAAAATTATCAGCAGTCGCCCAGGATAAAGCTGATGAAATGAATCGTTTGGATTATTTCAGTCATGTTTCGCCGAGCGGTTTGACTCCCGGAAAACGTTTGGATAAATTCAAATATTCTTGGCTGAAGATGGGTGAGAACTTGGCTAAAACTCACGAAAAAAACGCCACGGCCGCTCAAGTTTTTGATTTATGGAAAAAGAGCGCCACCCACTACGCCAATATGCTTTCCAAAGATTATAAAATCTTGGGTTTGGCGCAGCAAGGCCAATTTTGGGCGCAGGAGTTGGTGAGTAATTAGAAGTTAAGTGAAGCTTTTATTTTGTTTGCAAATATTTTTGTCTTATCCTGATATTTGTTTTGAGAAATTTCTTTACTGTTCACGATGAGTGTCGCGATCGGTGTTTGTTTTAATTGCCCACTCATTTGTTGAAAAGCGCCATCAGCGCCGCTGCTGCCTTGCGTTGCCACGAAAGCCACGCGCCCGCAGTTTTGTCCGAATTTTTTAATAAAGGTCAGAATGGGCGTGCTGCATTTAAAAGCCCACACGGGTGTGGCGATGACCACCAATTGATAATTATCCGGTTGCCGGGTAATTTTTTGTATTTCCGTGGTTTTTTCTTTTAAAGCGTCGCGGCCGCTGAATAAATAACCAAGCGCGCCGGAGCGATCTTTTTTATCAATGATTTCTTCCAAATCAGCGTGCAGGTGAACCGCCAGTTCTTGCGCCAGTTGTTTGGTAAAACCGCTGCGTGAATAATAAACGATTAAAATGTTTTTCATATTATTTTTTTAATAAAAATCTTAGCTTGAAAAATTCTCCCAAAATCAACGGACTTAAACCGACCAGAATCGCCGCCAGTAACCAGTTTTGTGACAGTGGCGAGAAGGAAAAAACATTTTGCACGGCGGTGATGGAATTCATCGCGATGATTAAAATTATCACCAGCGCCAAGACCAGCCAAATGCCATTGTTGTTTCTTTCCCATAAATCTAGAAACAGTGAACGGCGGGCGGAGCGAATCGTCAAAAGCATGCTGAGATTTCCCAAAAGCATGGCGGTGATAATCATTGCGCGGCCGGCTTCCACGCCGCCACCCACGCTTTGATTAAAATAATAAAGTCCGATTCCGCCGACGATAATTAAGATTCCTAAAAATGAACCTTTTCCCATGATGGACCAGTTGAACAGTTTTTCTTTTAGCGGGCGGGGCTGGCGTTTCATGATGTTTTTTTCCGCCGGTTCTTTTTCAAAAATAATGGTGCAGACCGGATCAATGATTATTTCAAAAGTAACGATATGAATTGGTAAGAGGAGCAGTGGCCAGCCCAGTAAGACCGGCAGAATCGCCAAGCCGGCAATCGGCACGTGCACTGCCAAAATATAAGTCATCGCTTTTTTGAGATTATCATAAATGCGTCGGCCTTCTTTAATGGTGGCGACGATGGAGGCGAAATTATCATCCAATAAAACCAAGCCGGCGGCGGCGCGCGCCACTTCAGTGCCGCGTTTGCCCATGGCAATGCCGATGTTGGCGGCTTTTAAGGCCGGCGCGTCGTTGACGCCATCACCGGTCATGGCAATGATTTGTTTATTGGCTTGTAGTGATTGGACCAAACGTAATTTTTGTTCCGGTCGAATGCGCGCGAAAATAAAAGTTTTTTTAATCGCTTGTCGCAATTCCTGATCACTCATTTCATCCAACTCCGGCCCGGTAATGACTTTATCAAAATTTTTCAAACCGATTTCCCGAGCGATTACCTGGGCGGTGCGGGGGTGGTCGCCGGTCATCATAATGACGTTGATGCCCGCTTGGTAGCATTCATCAATGGCACGTGGCACTTCCGATCGTACCGGATCCATCATGCCAATCAAACCGACAAAATTAAAGCGCACTTGATGATGTTGTTCGGGCAGTTCGTGGCGTATGCATTCCGCGACGGCAATCACGCGCAAACCTTTTTCCGCCATTTCTTCAATCACTTTATTTAATGTTTGACGTTCTTTTTTTTCTAATTGGCACAATTCAAAAATCGCTTCCGGTGATCCCTTGCTGTAAATTTCAAAGTGTTTTTTTTCTTTATTCCACCAGGCCAAAGACATGGCCATTAATTTTTCGTGAAAGGGATATTCTTTTTGCAGTTCTTGTTCTTCGTGGTTTAGAATCGTTTCCGGTAAAGATTGATAAGCCAGATTTTTAATGGCGCGCTCTATCGGATCAAATGACTCATCGCGACTGGCCAAAAAACCAACGCTCAGAACTTTTTCCGTATTTGCGCCATTGCTTGGCCACAATTTTTTAATGGACATGCGATTCTCAGTGATGGTACCGGTTTTATCAACGCACAGTGTATTGATGGAGCCCAAGGTTTCAATGGCGGGCATGCGTTTGGTTAAAACTTGGCGTTGCGCAATGCGCCAGGCGCCAATCGCGAAAAAAATCGTTAAGACGATCGGCAGTTCTTCCGGTAAAGTTCCCATGGCCAGGCTCAGACCGGCTAATAATCCTTTGGTCCAGGCGGCATCGCGTAGTCCTAAAATCAAAATTACCAGCAAGCACAATAAGAGCGCCAAGAGAGAAAATTTTTTGATAATATCTTTACTTTGAATTTGAATGTTGCTTTCGGTGAGAATAATGTTTTTCAGCGATTGCCCGATTTTTCCCAAAGCGGTGTCAACGCCGGTGGCGGTGATTTTGGCGATGCCGTGTCCTTTGACAATCATCGTGCCGGCAAAAATCAAATTTTCTTTGTTGTGTTGCCAATTTTTGCGCACGGCAATTGATTCACCGGTCAACAATGATTCATCGGCCAGTAAATTCTCCGATGATAATAATTTGGCGTCGGCGGGGACGCGGTCACCTTCATTGAGAATGATGATATCTTCAGGTACCAAATGGTCGGCGGCGATTTTTTGTTTTTGTCCGTCACGGATTACCAGCGCTTGCGGCGTGCTTAGTTCGCGGAGCGCGGCCAGGGCTTTTTCATTTTTTCTTTCTTGATTGATGGTAATGCCGATGATGATAAAAACAAATCCCAATAAGAGCAGGGCTTCTTGACGGTCACCCAAAAACAAATAAAGCGCGCCACAGGCGAGCAATAAAATCAGCATCGGTTCTTTGATGACATTAACGATTATTTTAAAAAGGTTTAGCGGTTTTTCGGTCGGTAGGCGATTGTAGCCGAATTTGCGCAATTGCTTTTCCGCTTGATTGGCGCTTAATCCCCGCTGTTCAAATTTCATAATTAGTTTTGTGTTGGTTTTTTGTTACCGGACAATTTATATTATACTGAATTTTTGAGAAAAAGGGAAAGGATATTTGTCATTTCTCCCAATCTACGCTAATCTATTTATGTTAATAAAATCATTATGGATACAAATTTTGATAATAAAATTGAAGAATATTTTTGGCGTTTGTGGGGAATGCGCGACGCCATTGATTCTTGGGAAGAACTGGGTAAGAAAAAACGTGCCTTGTCCGCGGAGTTTGCTTTGCCAATGGTGAAAAATTCCGATTTGTTGGAGGTTTATAAGCGCTTGTTAAAAGATGAAAAAATTGAGGCGGCGCCGGATTTCATTAATATTCTGCGCAAGCGCCAAATTCGTACTTTGTCCGGCGTGGCGCCGATCGCCGTTTTGACTCGTTATCAAGAATGTCCGGGAAAGTGTTTGTTTTGCCCGACCGAAAAAGCCATGCCTAAAAGTTATTTGTCAAACGAGCCGGCGGTGATGCGCGCCATCAAGACCGATTTTGATCCGTTTTTGCAAGTACGCGCGCGGATTGTCGCTTTGACCAATAACGGCCACGAAGCCAATAAAATTGAACTGATTGTGATGGGCGGTTCATGGACGGCACATCCTTTGGATTATCAGGAATGGTTTTTGAAACGCTGTTTTGAGGCGGCTAATTCCGGTTTGGGGGAAGAGGTGACTTCGGCGACTTTGGCGGACGCGCAAGCGCTCAACGAAAGCGCGGAATTTAGAATTGTCGGTTTAACTTTGGAAACCCGTCCGGATTTGATTGATGAAAAAGAGATTGTCCGCATGCGCGTGTTTGGCTGTACGCGCGTGGAGATGGGCGTGCAACATTTATCTGATGAAATTTTAAAAATGAATAAGCGCGGCCATGGCCGGGCGGAAACGATTCGGGCCACGCGCCTTCTGAAAGAAGCCGGTTTTAAAGTGACTTATCATTTGATGCCCAATTTGTATGGTTCTGATCCTGATAAGGATTTGGCGATGTTTGAAGAATTATTCAGCAATTCTGATTTCCAACCGGACCAACTGAAAATTTATCCGACGGTCGTGACCAAGGGCTCGGAGCTTTATGATTTGTGGAAGGACGGTCAGTATCAACCTTATGATGACGCCACTTTGAAAGATTTATTGTTGAAAATAAAATTGATTTTACCGCGCTATACTCGCGTCATTCGTTTGATTCGCGATATTCCGGCGGAGAGCATTGAGGCCGGCAACAAGATGAGTAATTTGCGGGAAATTTTACAAACTGAATTGAAAAAACGCGGTCAGCAATGTTTGTGCATTCGGTGCCGCGAAGCCAAAGATCAAAAATTTGTTTTGAATGATTTGCATTTATATTCAGAAAACTATGAAGCCTCCGACGGTCAAGAAAAATTCTTATGGTGGGGCAGTGCTGATAAGAATACTTTGTATGCTTTTTTGCGTTTGCGTTTTAATGATAGTTTTTTTTGGGTGGGCGCATCGCAGGAAGAGTCCGGATTCTCAGAGTATCTTCCTGAATTAAAAGGCGCCGCTTTAATCCGTGAAGTGCACACTTATGGGAAATTGGTGCCGCCGCAACAGGAAGGTGGGCGGGCGGTGCAGCACGTTGGCTTGGGAAAGGCGTTGATGGCGGAGGCGGAGCGTTTGTCCAAAGAAGCCGGATATAAAAAAATCGCGGTCATCTCCGGTATCGGCGTCCGCGAATATTATCGTAAGTTGGGTTATCATTTGGAAGGAACTTATATGGTGAAGGAGGTTTAAAAGCGCGTTGTAATTTTTTTTTCGCCCTCCTGGTCGGTGGAGATAAAATAGTGAGAGCTTGTCATGCCGAACTTGTTTCGGCATCTTTAATATAATGATTATCACAATATAATAATCCTGTGGATAAAACGTAAAAAGTTTATGATAGTTTTATATTTGTTTTGATAAAATGAGAACAAATATTTAAAACTAAAATATGCGAACATATTATATTTATATAATCAGTAATTTTAATTTGACGGTATTTTATATAGGTGTAAGTAATAATTTACATCGTAGGCTAATTGAACATCGAGAACACTTAAATAAGAAATCATTTTCAGCACAATATAATCTGACAAAATTGTTGTATTATGAAGATTATGAGAATATTGATGATGCAATACAAAGAGAAAAGCAATTGAAAAACTGGCACCGTGATTGGAAACTTAATTTAATCCGTACCATTAATCCGCTTTTTAAAGATTTGAGTGATAGTTGGGAAGAGTTCCAATTGCAATAATTGGTTTATGTTCACGTATTAAAGATGCCGAAACAAGTTCGGCATGACAGACCGGTGACGATATTACAATATCCACGTTCGGCATGGCAGAATGGTTACATTATAAGAAAAGAAAAAAGACGAAATATTATTCGTCTTTTTCTTTTCTGTTAAACAAGTTTTGCGCATTAGCCAGACCGTGTTTCAAAACCAAGTCCAGGGCTTCCTCACCGGCGGCCAAGCTTTTGTCATAGCCGTCACGCTCGTCAGCGGTGATATGATGCAAAACGAATTTATCCAATTCCATTTTTTTGCGAAGCGGGCTGTTCACGCCCAAACGAATTCTCCCGAAATTCTTGCCACCGCATTTTTCAATGATGTCGGCCACGCCATTGTGCCCGCCGGCGCTGTTATTACTGGTAATTTTGGCTTTTCCCAGGGCGAAAGAAACATCATCATGAATGACGATTAAATTATCCAAAGGAATTTTATAATAATCCAAAATCGCGCGCACCGGCGTGCCTGATTCGTTCATGTAGGTGTGGGGTAGCATAAAATAAACGGTTTCCCCGTTGTTGTCAAATTTTAAAATTTCCGCTTGTAAGCGTTTGTTGCTTTGCCATTCCGCTTCGTCCGCTAAAGAATTTTTGGCATAGGCCAGCAAACATTGCTCACCGATATTGTGCGGTGTGTTTTTGTATTGTTCTCCGGGATTACCCAAAGCGACGAATAAACGCATAAAGTTTATTTGATTTGTTGTTTGATGAATTTAATCGGGGTGCCTTTGAAGCCGTAACGTTTGCGCAATTGATTTTCAATGTAACGCAGATATGAAAAGTGAATCCATTTTTTGGTTTTGGCGACAATCGTGAAAGTCGGCGGGTTGGTGTCGGCCTGTTCAAATTCTTTGATGTGTGGGTTTTTTAGCATCGGCGGCGGGTTCTTGCGTAAACAACCTTGCATGAAAGCTTTCAATTCGCCTGTCGGAATGCGCTTACGACGTTCTTGTTGAATTTTCAAAGCGGTATTTAAAATTTCCTTCAAACGAATGTCTTTGGTCGCGGAGGTGAAAATAATCGGTACCCATTTCATGAAAGCAAATAAATCGGCGACTTCGCGAGTGTATTGATAAATAATTTTTGCATCTTTATTTGGAACCTTATCCCATTTGTTCATTACCAAGATTAAACCTTTATAGTGATCGTTGGCGACGCCGGCCAAATGTAAATCTTGTTTGTTGATCGGTTGGCTGGCATCCAAAACCAAAACGGCGATGTGCGCTTTGCGAATCGCTTCCAAACTGCGCTCCATGCTTTTTTCCCCCAATTCCACTTGGCGGTTTTTGGCGCGGTTGATACCGGCAGTGTCAATCAATTCAAAATTTTGTTTCTTATAATTGAAAAAAATGCTGTTTGGTTCGCGCGTGGTGTGGGCTTGTTCGCTGACCACCAAACGTTTTTCTTTTAAAATACCATTGATAAGAGAGGATTTACCGACGTTTGGTTGCCCCAAAAAGGCCAATTTTAAATATTGAGAAGATTTTTCATCAGCGTCATGTTCCAATTTCAGTTTGGAAATTTTATTGGTCAATTCATCCAAAAGATCACCGGTACCGCTACCGTTGCTCGCGGACACCGGCCAGGCTTGGCCCATGCCTAACTTGGCGAATTGCTCCGCTTCAAAGCGTAGGTTTTGGTTGTCAGCTTTATTGGCCACCAAGATAATCGGTTTTTTACTTTTTTTAGCTAAGATGGCAATTTCACGATCGTCCGGCGTTAAACCGACTTGGCTGTCCAGGACGAACATCAATAAATCCGCCTCTGCAATGGCGATTTCAATTTGTTCCAAAGCGCCTTTTTTGATGTTGTTGTCCGGTAATAAGTCATATCCGGCAGTATCAATCAACCAAAAATTTTGGCCGCGCCATAAAACTTCCCCGTATTTGCGATCGCGGGTGGTGCCGGCGACAGCGGAAACCATGGCCGAATTATCTTCGGTTAAACGGTTAAACAGGCTTGATTTGCCGACATTTTCCCGTCCGATGATGGCGACGGTCGCTTTGTTCAAATACATAAAAATATTTAGTTAGTGGAATTTTCGTCAGAGTTTGCCGTATCGGCATCCGGACCTAAAATTACCACAAAATCCGCTGTTGTGTCAATGCCAAATGGCAAGACCGTGGATATTTCCGCCTGTGGATAAATATCTTTTAAGCTTTGTAAACTGATGGGTTTGGCTTCGCCGGCCAAATTATAAATAATGGTTTTTGAATAATCTTGCTTGGGGGCGTTGCCAACCACCATAATCGTAAAGTTTTTGCTCTGTAATTTTTCCTTATTTTTGCCGGCTAAGCCACTGATTTCCGTGCCATTGAGAATGTCGGCGCTGGCTTTTTCGGTCACTTTTTCATCAAAAATATTGGCCACCACGCTTTGCATTTCTTGATAAGTTTTATCTTTGGCTGTCAAAACATAAGCGCCTTGATAGTTACTGGCTTGTAAATAATTGTTGTAATCATCACTGAAACCGAATTTGATAATGTCTTGGGTTTGTAAATTTTTGGCCAGTGTCATCAGTTTTAAAATTTCCCATACTTCCAAATTGGTGTTGAGATTATCTTTGTAATTTTGCAGCAATGAGTAAATTGTTTTGGGATTGAGCCAGGTATCTTTGTTTAATACTTTGTTTTTGATGGCGGTGATGGCGTTTTGTTGTCGTTTGCCACGCGCGAAATCACCGGCCTCGCCGTTGTTGCCGTGACGTGAACGCACGTATTTCAAGAGCGCGTCACCGTTCATGGTTTGCCAACCTTTTTCAAATTTTACGGTTTGATAAAGAAAATCTTCGGTCGGGTAGAGATAATCAGTAAAGGAATTTTCCACATAAATATCCACGCCGCCGATTTCATCAATAAAATTTTTAACACCGTTAAAATCCACTTTGGCATAATAATGGATTGGGATATTTAACGTGCGTGCCAAGACTTGTGATAGAAAGGCCGGTCCTTCGCCTTCTTCTTCCATTTCTTTTAAAGCATTTAAACTGTTGATTTTTCGGTAACCGTAACCATCCACGAAAATTAAAAAGTCACGCGGAATGGAAATCATTGCCGCTCTTAATGGGTTTAATTGTAAGCTGCCGAGAATGATGGTATCAGTCAGTTGCGCCCCCTCGTGTTTCTCGCCACCCACGCCCAGCAATAAAAAGTTGATGCGTCCGTCAGCCTCGCCTTGTAAGATTTGGTCTTCGCTTTCCAAAAAGTTTTTGAAAAAGTTTTGCGTGATAACGGTGATACTTTCACTGGAAAGTAAAACTTTGGAACCAAAAACCGCCGCGCACACGCAAAGCACGATTATAAAGTATATGAAGAATTTGGTTCTTTTAAATCTCTGCCAAAAGCTTGGCGATTTTTCTTGATAAAGCATGCGTCAAAAATAAACACTAATCAGTAAAACAGATTATATTGTAAACGATTTTTTGGAGAAAGGCAATTTTGGCAAAAAACCTAAAATTTGGTATAATAATGACGCTCAAAGTATTTTAAACTTTAAAGATAAAAAAATAAAATTTAAACTTAAAAAATTTGTTATGAAAATTTTCAATCATTTGGGAGGCGCTTTTCGTTTGTTGGTTTTAGCGGCAGCCTTATTTTTGTTTGCGTTGCCGGCAAATGCTTACATTATGGATGACTTGTCCGGTTACTGGACATTTGATCAAAACTTTGGCGATTATAGTACTTATAAAACACCCACCACTTCTGATTGGAGTGGCGGTGTTCCTACTTCCGTAGGTCCTTGTATGGTTGACAGTTGTTATGAATTTTGTACTGCCGGTGGTGTTTGTGCCGGTGGTTCAGCAGCGACGGATAATACGGTTCCGGATTTGGCTGGAGACAGTTTTTCCATTGCCGGTTGGTTTTTAAATCGGGCGGCTGATAGTAATGGTTGGCCGGTTTTGTATCGTTGGGTTGGAGATTATTATGTTGGTATCAATACTGACAATAATAATATTACCGCTTCTTATAAACCAAATAATAGCGTCTCTATTGTTTTGGATCCTTCTTATGCGATGGTTACTGATACGTGGTATCACGTGGCGGTGGTTTTTGATGATACGACGGATATGATTTCTTTGTATATTAATGGGGTCTTGGAAGATCAGGCGGCAGTTAGTGATTCTTCAGTGGCGGGGGCGGTGGAAGCTTTATATTTTGCTGAGGACCCCACTTATTCTACTATGTCCGGTCAAATTGATGAGGTGGCAATTTGGAAACGTGCTTTAACAGAAGATGATTTGGACTTTTTGTATAATGATGGTATTGGTAGAGAATTACCGATTGTTATTGATCGTTATGAATGGAATTTTGAAGATGAATATAAACGTAGTTTGGTAGTTACTCCGAATGCTTTACTTTATTCTCCTGATTATGGGGTTGGTTCAATTTCTTTGACCGGTGGTCAAGTTTTTACCGCTTGGAATACCGGTTACAGTGGCGGTTATGCTCCAAACAGCAATACCTGGGATAGCGGTATGGATACTAAGTATTGGCGAATTAGGATTCCCAGTACTTTTGGTTTAGAAAATGTTCGTATCAGTTCACGTCAACGTTCCAGTGCTACCGGTCCACGTGACTTCAAATTGCAATACTCGGTTTCCGGTCGTTTGCCATTGCTTTGGGTAGATGTTCCCGGTGGAACAATTACCAATGCTAATAATTTTACAACCGGTGTCTTAACTGATTTGGATTTACCGGATGAATGTGATAGCAGTTATGTTTTGTATTTGCGTTGGATAATGGCGAGTGATACCAGTGTCGGCGGGGGTGTGGTGGGCGCTGCCGGAACTTCACGTATTGATAATATTGTTTTGGAAGGTGATATTATTCATTATGATTTGGATTATAGTGCCGGTGCGGGTGGTTCGTTGATTGGTGTGACTGCCCAAAATGTTCCATATCGAGGGGCGGGTACAAGTGTAACGGCCGTTCCGGATGTGAATTATCATTTTGTTGATTGGAGTGATGGTGTTCTAACAGCTGAACGTAGAGATGTTAATGTAACAGATAACCTAACCGTAACTGCCAATTTTGCTTTGGATACTTATACTTTAACTTATAGTACTGATGGCAATGGTACGATTTCCGGAACTGCCGTACAAACGATTGCGCATGGCTCAGATGGAACGTCGGTGACGGCAATTGCCAATACCGGTTATAAATTTGTGGATTGGAGCGATGGTGTGACCACTGATACCCGTACTGATTTAAATGTTACCGGTGATATTACCGTGACTGCTAATTTCCGTAAATTATCGGCGCCGGTGATTTATATTCCGGTGGGCACCGGGACCGGAGCGGTTGATCAAGCGATTCCAATGTATGAAACCAAGGTGGTCGGGCGTTTGGATCAAAGCGGTATCAATATTTTATCTTATTTAAATGGACAAGCTAATTTTGAAGCTAAGGAAAGTCGTAGTAGATTATTGGCGTGGCATCACATTAAAATTTTGAATATTGATATGACCGAACAAATCGTAAAGATTGAGGTTGCCTCAGCGCCGCAATATTTTACCATGAATTTGGAAGAGGAAATTCAAGTGGACTTGGATGGTGACCAAATTAAAGATATTTCCATCAAGTATGAAGACCTTCAGGTTAATCGTGTGGAGTTGACGGTAAAATCTTTGTTGACTGATGATTTGGCTTCGGTGGTGACTGTACCGGCTGAACCGATTGTTAGTGTGCCAAGCACTGAAGCGAAAACTTGTCCGGGAAATTTTAATCGTAATTTAGAGCAAGGAATGAGTGGTATGGATGTGAAAGCATTGCAACAATATTTAAATGCGCAGGGTTTTGTGTTGGCGGTTAGTGGTCCGGGGGCGCCGGGCAATGAAACTGAATATTTTGGTTCTTTAACGAAGGCGGCTTTGGAAAGATATCAAAAATCGAAAGGAATCGTTACAACTTATGGCGAATTTGATGAGATTACTCGTGCCTATTTGGGGTGCGTGGGTTCCGGTGTGAGTGTCGTACCGGTAACGCCGTCTATTGGTAAATATGTTTTTACTCGCAGTTTACAGCTGGGAATGACCGGTGCCGATGTTAAAGAATTGCAGAAATTTTTGAACAATAATGGTTTTGCCGTGGCGACCGAAGGTCCGGGCTCTTTGGGTAATGAAACTGAAATGTTTGGTTCTTTGACTAAGCAAGCGTTGATTAAATATCAATTAAATCAAGGGATTATGCCTGCCTCTGGTTATTTTGGTGATTGGACACGTTGGTGGGTTAATAAGCAGTAAATTTAGAAGGTTTGATGAAATAATAAAAACTTCCCCCGCGCCCCGCGCCAGCGCGCCCGGACGGGGGATTTTTTATTTGACATTTAACATTTCTTTTGTTATCATATTGGCACATTACCCAATGTGTGCTTATTATTAATTGGAACCGGCGTGCTCTATATTGGTCCGGTGCTTACAATTAAAGACGTTTTTTAATTATTGACTCTTTTCGATTTTGAAAGGAGATTTTTTGTTTTTTGATCTTTAATTAAATTTTAAAAATATAGTTTATGGCAAAAGTGGCGCATCTTTCTAAGGGGGCGGAACGCAAATTCTTTGCGGACAAGAAGAAATCCCCATTGCCTGATTTGATTGAAGTCCAGAAGCGATCTTATCGCTGGTTTACCGAAGAAGGTTTGAAGGAATTGTTTGAAGACATTTCGCCGATTAAACCTTTCAGTGGAGACGGGTTTGAATTATCATTTTTAGACTATTATTTGGACGAAGCGAAGTTTGATGAAAAAACCAGTCGCGCCAAAAACTTAACTTATGAAGCGCCTTTGCGCGTTCAAGTGAAGCTTTTAAGCAAGAAAAACAATAAAGCCACCAAACAGGAAGTCTATTTGGGAGATTTTCCTTTGATGACCGATCGAGGCACCTTTATCATTAACGGGATTGAACGTTGCGTGGTTTCGCAAATCATCCGTTCGGAAGGTGTCTTTTTCTTTGCGGAAAATTACGGGCCGCGTCGCTACTATGGCGCGAAAGTCATTCCGAATCGTGGGGCGTGGTTGGAAATTGAAACCGATTTGAATAATGTCATTTGGGTAAAAATCGATAGAAAGAGAAAAGTTGCCGTGACCTCTTTGTTGCGTGCTTTTGGAATCGCCACTGACAAGGAATTGAAAGATACTTTTGCCGATGTCAATAAGCATCCGGATATTGATTACATTCAAAACACCATTGATAAAGATGCCGCCAGCAACATGGATGAAGGTTTGATGGAAATCTAC
>DAIPKK010000052.1:0-4333 GCA_036769805.1 Patescibacteria group bacterium | reverse complement strand
CAAGTCAACACCGGCGCCATCATCATGAATTTGAAAAACGATGTTGCTGTTGGCACTGACACTGACATCATCCGGAGCCGGATCTTCATTATCAATATAAGGAGCGTTGACATCACTGGTCATAAAAGAATAATTGTGCGTGGCCATCACATTCGCGGCCGGAGCGTGCAAATCCTCGCCATCCACGGACACATTAACGGTATAAGCCGGCGGGAAATCAACAGCCGGATCAATGGTAATCAAATAATTTTCCGGAGTACCGGCATAAGTAAAGAAATTCGGACCGGCAGCCGTATAAGTGACACCATCAACCACCACTACCACGGTATTGATATCAACACCAAGACCGGGAATAATACCGGCTTGATTTTTATAATCTTTAATTCTAAAAACAACATCCGTATCCACCGCTTGATTAACCGCGCCCGGCGCCGGATTCTCATTTTCAACATAAGGCGCATGAATATCATCTTCAGTGGTAAAAGACCAACTATCAATCGCGCTGTGAACGGTCGGATTACCCAAATCACTAAAACTGGCATTAACGGTAATCAAAGTTAAATATGGAAAATAACCGGCCGGATTAACAATCGCTGAACAAACCGGCACGCGGTTGGCATTGGTCGTAGTGCAACTGGTAGTGACACTCTCCGCCACCGGACCGCTTCCTTGATCAACCGTAGCGGCGCGCGTCGCATTATTCACACCGGATTGGTTGTCCTTCATATTATAAGCAATAGCCGCTTCCACCGGAACGTTGATAGCCCCATCCAACGGATTATATCCATCAAAATATGGAGCGTCAGTGTCAGTCACCAATTTCAAACTCAAATCTTCCGCCGAAGCAATAATATCCACACCGGTCCCAAGCTGAGCGATATTGGTATCAATGGTACTGCCCGGAGTATAATCAAAATTTAAATCAAAAGCGGCATCAGGGTTATTCACCAAAACGTAGAAATAACCGTAAACCGCTAAAGCGTTATTGGTATAAGAATTTCCCGGATTCTGATAAGCGCTCAATTTGATTTGCGTGGCTGTCACCGAATTACCGCCAACCGGATAAACATTATACAAACCATTGGAATAAATTGAGGTTGCCGGCGTAACGCAGTTATTCTGCACGATGGTGGCGTTGGTATTATCGTAATCAATAATCACGTCCGCGCCACCGGTCGCTTGGTTACCGGTATGTAAATTAATATTAACTCGAAAACAACGACCTTCATAAAATTCATCCAAACCAACACCTTGCGCTTCCGCCGCCGTTAATGTGAACATCGGTGGGGGCGCGGCTTTGGCCGGTTTAATTCCGTAAGTAAATGAAGACAAAATTAAAACCATGCTTAAAAACACATGGCTTATCGTTAAAAATTTTTGTTTGAGTTTAGTCATCGCCTTCTAAATTAAAATTAGTAACCATATTGGTCATATCAATGGAGTTAACCACTCCGTCTTGATTTAAATCCGTGCGTTCATCATTCACAAACCATTGTCCAACCAAAATAGTCATATCTAAAGAATTCACTTTATTATCACCTAAGGCTAAATTCACATCACCGCACAAAACAGGGTTGGTGCCGGCGGCGGAAAAATCAACCGTCGTGCCACTTCCCAAAGCCACGCTACTCAACTTGCGACGCAAGTGCGAATAAGCTTTAGCGGTAATATCATAAATACCGGGGGAAATTCCGGTTAACAACAAACCATGATATTCGCCGTCAAGATCAGTATCTACCAAAGCACTAAACAACGGCGTAGTGGAACCAACCGCACGCACTTCCACAGTCACATGACTATCATTATTGCCCACCAACGGAGAACGTTTTTCCGGAATGGCAATAAAATCAATCGTCACTCCACCGGCTTCCTCATAAGTAACACCGTGACGCAAACGATAAACCGTGGACTCGGATTGTCCGACCACCGTATCACCAATTTCTGAAGTTAAATTATACAAAGTGGTGGTAGCTTGGCTGCTAGTTGGCCCAATCGCTTCCGGATTATCCAAACGATAAGCTGTTCCCTGGGAAGCATAAACAAAACCAGCCCCCGACAGGAGGATTAAAACACTCAAAAAAATTAGCAGCTGATTTTTCATTTTTGATATTGAAAAAACGCAAACATCGCTTTGCTCTAAACTTAAAAATATTATAGCAAAAAAATAGATTTTCTCCAAATGCGAAAACCCTTGTAATATTAAGGGGAAAATATCGTTTAATTACTGAACACAAAATATTTCCAATCATTGACATTCTTTTGTTTTTGTGTTATTATTAAAACAGCAAAATATTAACAATCTAACACCATGGAAAGGAGGATACCACCATGGAAAATATCACCCTGAACGACCTAACCGCCCTGCTGGATTTCGGTGAGCGCGCCGAGCGCGAGGTGAACAAACTCTTCACCCCGCCCCCGCCCACCAAGACCACCCGCAACACCCCGCCCCGCCGCCTGCTCCTCCACTCCCCCCGCCTCGGCCGCAAGCCGGCCAAAAACTAAAATATTCTAAAAGGACAAGACCGTGAAGATCTTGTCCTTTTTCGTTTGTGGGCATTTCCCCATCATAGTAAATCAGTGTATCCGATTCGCGCTAACGCACTCTCGCGGGAGGACCCACAGACGCGTCAAAGTTCAAAATATCATTTCACCACGCTAATCTTATCCCCCAATTTTACCCAATCATAAACCTTGACGATTTCCTCATCAGCCAAACGCACGCAACCATGGCTGACCGCTCGTCCCAAAGATGTTCGCCCTTCTTTAACGCCATCAATATATGGCAAAGCATGAATTCCATTTTGCAAATTACCGGACCAATAAAACCCCATCCATTTTGGCATGCCCCAAGTTTGCGTACCATCACCGCCATAAGCCATTTCCCGCTTACTCAAAATCTTGAAATCTCCCAAGCGTGTCGGTGTGCTTGGCTTACCGGTGGAGGTAATAATTTCATCAATCAAATAACCTTGATCGTACCAAGCAAAACGCTGTCTCGTTACATTCACTTCCATATATCGACCGCCAATATTTTCTTTGGATTTGACATTTTGCTGCACAAAAACCATTTCCTGGTTGCCGGCCGCCGTAAAAGCACCAACCGCAAAATTCAAACCATGATCATGAACGTGGTTGATTGGAAAAAATTCCGAATCCAAAACTCCTGTTGATTTAAAAATTTTCACGTGTGGACCGCCGGTAAATCCCGGGGTAGCAATCATTTCTTCAGCTCCATCAGCATTGGTGTCATAACCAACGACATTAATACCGGCCTGAATATTCAAATTATTATAAACCACATTATTTTGCAGCAAAGTACCATCCGCCAAGTAAACGCCAAAACGTGGCTGGCTGCCGTATTTTCCGGAAACAATAATTTCATCAAAACCATCACCGCTCAAATCCACGTGCGACACTTTCATTCCAAACAAACTGCCAAAATTATCCACTTTAAAATTATTTTTCAGCTTACCGTCGTTGCCAAAAATTTTCACTTCCGATTTGGCGCCATAACCACTGACCACGCTGATTTCCATTTTTCCGTCACCATCAACGTCAGCCACGCCAACCTCAATGCCGGCACGATAAGTTTTTTCATCAAACGCGAAAAAACCACCGTTTACCACCGGATTCCCATTAATGTCAAAAACACGAACGTGTGGTCCGCCCCCCGGCCCCGCGCCGGTAATAATTTCCATTTTGGCATCGCCATCCAAGTCACCGACAGCCACACTCACGCCACCGTTAAAAGTATCATGGTAAGGAAAAAATTCGCTTAATAATTCCCCTTTGGCGGAATAAACTTTAACGTTCCCGGCCTGCCTATAAATTGGCGCCAAAACAATCTCCGCCAAGCCATCGCCATTCAAATCACCACCGGCCAAATTATAACCGGTATTAGTATCTGAAGAAACAATAAAATCAGCATTAAAGGTTTGATTTTTCAAATCATAAATACGGACCGGCAAATCATAAACAGCGCTCGCGGGAAAAGCTACAAACAAAGCAAACGCGCCAATTGCCGCCACCCCGAAAAAATTCCATTTCATAAATTTTATATTTAAAGAATTATCTGCGTAAAATACCACTTCATCTAAACAACGATTGTGATTTGAAAAATTTTCACACTAACAACCAGTTTATGGCTGACAAATTCCGCGATGCAATTCCAAGATATTACAAATTGTTCCACTTGGTAAGGAACAATCCTCATCATTCACAATAGTACCGCCAACCATCAAACAATATTGATTGGCCTTATTGTTTAAATGAGTGCTCAAATCAGCACCACCAACCGGACATTCTCCACGATACATCGCCCACTCTTCAC
>DAIPKK010000008.1:0-20966 GCA_036769805.1 Patescibacteria group bacterium | reverse complement strand
TGTCTAATTATTTTGATAGTATTGATTTATCAATGTTACGAGAGAGTATTCTTAGCATGACAAAATGTGAAGATCAGGTTTTGATTGATTTGTTGTTTAGGATTATTGAAGAAATATCATGGAAACCTGATTATTTGCCTTATATAAAACATAGATTGCCTACCATCAATATTAAAGCTATTCGTTTATTGGGGCATAGCTTTTTATTTGAAGTAGATGAAATCCTGGGGCGTTGTTCGGGAAAATGTTTTGTTAGGTGGATGGATGATATTGTTGTTGGTGTGAATAGTAGAGATGAGGCAATAAAAATGTTAAATAATGTTTCTGATGTGTTAAAGAGCCGGGGATTAGCATTGAATTTATCTAAAACTAATTTATATACAAATTCAGACTTCGAATTTAATTTTTTAACGAATGAAAATAAATATCTTGATAGTTTGGAGCATTTTAAGAATTTTTCTGGGAGTGAAATTATAAAAGTTATAATTAGATTTGAGGCTCATTTACAAAATAAAAAACCAAAATATTGGAGTAAAATCACAAAAAGATTTATTACTTTTTTTTCCAAGCATAAAGTCGATATATTGAAACAAATTCAATCATTATATATTGAAGAACCATCATTAAGACAGAGCTTGTCTCGGTATTTGATTTATATTGGATATTCACGAAAAACTGCTGATTTTATGTTAGGTATTTATCAGAATTTGCATATTTATGATGATGTTTCCTTGTTTTATTTATCTAATGTGTTAACAACATGGCAAATTCCAGATACAGAAGAAGGAAAAGTATTTCTTGATAATATTTATAAAAATATTAAAAATTTTGGAGACCCATTTCAATTTTATTGTTTGTTGTGGATAAAATCAAAATATGCTGATCCTAAAAATTTTTTAACGTTTATAAAGAAATATAAAAACAAATGGAAACAGCATGGTTTTTTGCGTCGAGAGGTTGTTTCTTTATTAGCCAGGTTATATTTATATGATGAATTAGCGGTTGTTTCATTATTAAATGAACAGGTACAGTCCGGAATAGCTGCAGTTGTGTCCATCGCAAATTTATTATTAGATTTTGTTAAATTAGATAAATTAGATAAAAAACTGAATGCATATCTTTTTCCTAAAAACTTAAATGATTATTCGCTTTCCAGGTTTTTGGTTTTGTGTGCAATATTAAATTCATCAAAGATTAGGGAGTCGATTGATGTTAAAAGAAAAATTAAACAATATATAAAAGATCCATATTTTAAAAAGTGGTTAAAATATTACAAAGTTATTTAATGAATATAAAATTTGTTGGTTAGTTTAATTATTATTAGATTGCATAAACAGCCTTAAAAATGCTAAAATATTAACATCTTGTTTAATCCATAAAATCAGCGTAATTATGAAATTCAAAGATTATTCTCACTTGAGTAAGGAAGATCTTTTAAAAATAGTAGAAAAGCTGGAGTCCCGTAAAAAATATGGGTTAATTTGGGATGAGGAAAAAACTAAAGAAAAATTTGAAAAAGACACTGAGAATGCTTTGCCGGTTTTGAAAGAAGTCAGAAGTAAAGAAATAAAAACTGATCCAAGTAAGCCAACTAACATTTTGATTGAAGGCGACAATTATCACGCCTTATCTGTTTTGAACTACACTCATCAAGGAAAAATTGATGTTATTTATATTGATCCGCCGTATAACACGGGAAAGAAAGATTTTAAATACAATGATAGTTGGGTTGATGAAAATGATACATATAGACATAGTAAGTGGCTAACTTTTATAAGTAAAAGATTACGTCTAGCAAAAAACTTATTGAGCGATGAGGGTATCATTTTCATATCAATCGATGATAATGAAATCGCACAACTACGCTTGCTTTGTAACGAGATATTTGGTGAACAAAACTTCATCAATAACTTTATGTGGTTGCACGGAAAAGGTAAAAAAACAAAGCAATCAAGAACACTACAGCAATATATTTTGTGCTATGCCAAAAATAAATATTTAATCGGTGAATGGGTTGATATAAAATTTGCATCTGGTTCTTTTTCGAATCCCGATAATGATTTGCGGGGAGATTGGTTTTCTGGGAGCGTTTCATTCTCTGAAGATAGGAGCAACAAAAATCACGAAAATTATTTTACGATTAAATCTCCGACAGGAATTGAATGGACTCGGCAATGGCAATGCAACGAGGAAGAAATGAACGATTATTTAAAAAATAATAAAATCTATTTTGGACCAGCTCCAGAATATTCAAATGTCCCTCGTTTAAAAATATTCCCAACTGATAGTAGTGAAATAATTCCAAATAACATATTGGATAATGTTGGCTCTACAAGAGGCGCACAAAAAGAGTTAGATGAAATAATTGGAAAAACAGACGAAGGAAAAAGCAAATTTGAGAATCCTAAACCGCCAAAACTTATTGAATTTTTATTTAATATAGTCAATAAGGGAAAAAATATTAAAGTCATTGATTTTTTCGCAGGGTCAGGAACTACTGGGCATGCAATTCTTAATTTGAATAATGAAATTCCAGGAGATCGTTTATTTATTCTCTGCACGAATAATGAAGAAAGTATTTGTACTGATGTTTGTTATCCACGAATTGAAAAAGTCATCAAGGGGTATAAAAAACCAAGAGGTGCAAAAGTTGATGGCTTGGGTGGAAATCTAAAATACTTCAAAACCGCTTTTGTAAAAAATTCCATAAGCCGAGATGATTTGAAAATGAGAATTACTCGCGAATGCACAGAGATGCTATGTTTGCGAGAAGGGATTTTTAATGAGGTAAAAACCAATATGGATTATCGTATTTTTGAACAAAATGGTAAAATATTAAGTGTTTATTATGCATTGGAACGAGATGGATTAAAACAATTGAAAAAGGATTTGGATAAAATGGATGGGGAAAAGATTGTTTATTGTTTTACCATTGATCCATTTGGTTTAAATAAGCAGGATTTTAAAGATTGGAAAAACATAAGAATAGAACCGATTCCCCAAGGTTTATTAGATATATATAAACAAATTTATGAGTATTAATCTTAAAACATATCAAGAAAAGGCCGTCACTTCTTTAATCCAAGAAGCTGTTAAACTGTTGGATTTTAATGGACCGGGGGAAACCTTAGTTTTTCAGGCACCGACTGGTTCAGGGAAGACTATTATGATGGCTAAGTTTATTGTCGAATTAATCAAAGAATTGCCAAATGATGATTTGTGTTTTTTGTGGATGAGTATTGGTAAAGGGGAGCTTCATTTGCAAAGTAAGCATTCTTTGGAAAAAGTTTTTTCTGGTTTTCCTCGTGTCTCATTAGCTGAAGAAGAGTTTTTAGGAGGTAGGGAAAGGATTATCAGGAATGAGGTCGTGGTAGCCAATTGGGAGAAAATGAGAAGTAAAGATCGCTTAACCGGCGATTGGAAGGTTTTATTAATGAAAGAGGGGGAAAAAATAAATTTTCGTGATGTTTTAGAAAAAACAAAAGAACAACGAAAAATTATACTTATCATTGATGAAAGCCATACAAATGCTTCAAGCGAAAGAGCAGTAGAACTAAGGAATATTATTTCAGCTGATTTGGTGGTTGAAATGAGTGCTACTCCGAGGTTGAAGCCAAGTGCTGATGAAATGGCTGAAACAAAAGCCGCATATGTTAAAATTAACCCCAAAGATGTTATAGAGGAAGGAATGATTAAAAAAGAATTAATAATAAATGAGGATATTGAAAAGATTGCAAAATCTGAAGCGGACTCACAGTCCGTGGTGCTTGAAGCCGCTTATAATAAAAGAATTGAATTAAAGAAAGCTTTTGCGAAGGAAGAAACAAATATAAATCCTTTGGTTTTGATACAAATTCCTACTGCTGAAGGCGGTGACCAAAAGATGGAAGCAGTAAAAAGATTTTTAAATGGGAAGGGTGTGAATGAGAAAAATGGCAAGTTAGCTATTTGGTTGGCTGAACAAAAATCTGAAACAATTGATTGGATTTCAGAATCTGATAATAATATTGAATTTTTAATTTTCAAACAAGCTATTGATACCGGCTGGGATTGTCCAAGAGCTCATATTTTAGTCAAATTTCGGGAAAGTAAAAATATTATTTTTGAGATACAAACTGTTGGTCGTATATTGCGTATGCCGGAGCAAAAACATTATAATAATGAAATTTTAAATCGCGGATATATTTATACTAATTTACAATCAATTGCGGTAAAAAAGGAAGAATACAATCCTAATATTATTAAGCATCTTAGAGCGGCACGCATTAAAGAATATAAGTCTATTAAGTTAGAATCATACTATAAATCCCGTGCCGATTATGGTGACGTTACTTCAAGTTTTCATCCTGTTTTTGAGCAATATGCTAATGAATATTTTGGAATTAAGGCAGGTTGCAAAATCAAAGATAATATTAAGTTAATCGAAATTAAAAAGGTTGATTTGAATATTAAAAAACATCAGCAGGAATTAATTGCAGATACCGGAATAGACGTTAAAAAATTTGATGAAATTGAAGGGGTTATTAATCCTGAATCAATTGCAAAATTGAATACGGCGGCCGATGAGCTTGATGTTGAATTTCAAAAAACAATTAAAAGTCATCTCGGACCGTTTAAAAATATTAAACGTTCGATCCCGGTAGTAAAAAGTGCGATTTATCTTTGGTTTAATAAGGTGCTTGGCTCTAATGATTGGTCCGAACCCTCTTTTTTATCGCAATTGATTTTTTTGCATAATCAAAATAAAGAACATTTTGAAAAGATTTTATCAAAAGCTATTAATAAGTATGTGGAAGTAAAAGAACAAGAAGTGAGAAAAAGAGTGGAAGAAGGTGAACAAGAATATATTTTTGAATTGCCTAATGAAATCTTTTACAATGAACATACCGATGAATTTTTGAAGGTAAAAAAATATGCTTACACGCCTTGTTATTTGAATGTTGAACGTTCTCATCCAGAACAAGAATTTGAAGCCTTTTTAAATTTAAATGCTTCCAAAATTGATTGGTGGTGGAAAAACGGCGAGAATAAACAAGATTATTTTGGCATTAAATATAAATATGCTGGTGGGATCAGTACTTTTTATCCAGATTATTTAGTAAAATTATCAGATGGTCGTTTGGGAATTTTTGAAGTTAAGGATTCAGGGGATCGTGATGGAAAAACGGTTACTAAAACTAAGGCCGAGTCATTGCAGAAATATATTGTTAATTCTGGAAATAAAAAACTTTTTGGTGGAATTGTTATAAAACGTAATCGTGAATGGTTAATAAATGATAAAAAAATTTATAATTGGGATAAATGTGAGCGTGGAGATTGGAAAGAATGGGATGTTTTGGAATTTTAGGATTTTTTTTATAATTATTTTCTTATTTTAAAAATAAAAAACATTATGTCTAAAATTGTTTACATTCTTACTAATGAAGCAATGCCTGGTTATGTAAAGATTGGTTTGACTTCAAATTTAGAACAAAGGATTAGAGATTTGGATAATACTAGTGTTCCTTTGCCATTTGAATGTGTTTACGCTTGTATTGTTAAAGATGGTGATTTTGTTGAAAAGCAATTGCATAATGCATTTCTGGATCATCGTGTTCGATCAAGCCGCGAATTTTTTGAGTTGAGTCCTGAAAGGGCTATTTCAGCATTAAAATTAGTTGAGATTGAAGACGTGACACCGAATAGAGATTATGTTTCATCCGTAGAAGATCAAAAAGCTTTGGATGAGGCTAGAAATAAAAGAGTTGCTTTTAACTTTAAAATGATTGATATTCCTATTGGTGCGGAATTAACATTGTGGCGTGATGAAAATATTAAAGCAAAAGTTATTGATAACAGGAATATTTTATTTGAGGGTGAGGTTACTAGTGTGTCTGCGGCAGCTAGAAAAGCGCTTGGAATTAATTATAGGATTTCAGGAACTGATTGTTGGGTGTATGAAGGGGAAACTTTAGATGAACGTCGCAGAAGAATTGAGATGGAATAATGATTTTTAAATTGTAATTAATAATTTATGAAAGATAGTTATAAGTTGAATGATTTGGAATTGGAAATGTTGGAAAATGAATTAAAGAATTTTTTTGGAACATTGGAGATGTCTTGTGATTTTAATAAAGAACCAATGATTAATTTTCATATGTGTAGAGACCAAAATGGGGAAAGACGTTGGAAAACTTATGAATATGATATTAATATTATAAAAAATGACATAATAATTTTCAATAAATTGTTTCATTTTTACTTAAACAAAAATATTGAAAAGGAAATCGATGATGCTGTTTTACATTTGGCAATAGATTATTGGTTTGAGAATGATCATAATCGAGAAAGTGCATTGGGAAAGAAGATTTTTAAAGAAACACACGTTTAAAAATAAAAAAAAAGAACAGCTTAATTGCTGTTCTTTTTTTTACTATTTAGTGTGGCATTGTTTGCAACAGTAATAACATCCATCAACATTTTTAAAGCCTTTAGCTTTTGCTGCCTTTATTGCATCTTGGCAATTTGTGAAACAACCAAGGAATATGGCGTTTGGAGCTAGTGGTCGCCACCCACAATTTTCGGTATGAACTTCATGTTCTCCGGTTTTTTGTGGGTTAATGTTAACGTAATAATTTGTAAACATAAATAATATGATGTGTTTTTTATTATATTTCCTCCAACTCCTTTAATATGTTATAATATTTGTGTTTAGTAAATAAAATTACATATTCCCAGCTCGACCTTGAATTTTTGCCGGTCAGAGCCAGAGGTCAAAAGCAATGTTTTGCATCGCTATTGTTTGTATTTTACCTCATTGTATCACTTGATGTAGTATCTTGCAATCCCTTTGGGTACAATATATATTATTTTTAAAAATACCCCATGCCCGCCCCCCACGCCCCCCAAAAATCCCCGCGCTCAGTGCCAACCCCGTCCCCGGAAGCGGATGAGGATTTGCTTCCCCTGGATTTGTTTGGTCGCTTGGATAAATATCAGGAGTCGTCTGTGCAGGACGAATTGCGCGCTGATTATGATCTGGACGCGGACGCCGCCGCGCGCGTCAGTGATTTGATGGATGAGTATGATCTTGATGCTGATTCCGCTATTGCCATGGATGATGCAGACAATGATGACAGTGATTAAGATGAGGGGAATTATTATTTTTGGCAGTTGTCCGAAAAAATCGGACAACTGAAATTAGCATAAAACGAACCATCCGGGATTTCCGGATAGTTGAAATGAAGTTTTTCAGTTATTCGAAAAATTCGAATAGCTGAAATTAGTCGGAGTTGTCAACCGGTCACAAATTGTGACCTCTTGAAATACTCGGATTTTTTCAGCCTGTTATAAATTATTACAAACTGAAAATATTGGATTTTGTCCAACCGTCGACAAATTGTCGACGGTTGAAAATGTTATAATACTTGGGATTTTTCCTGGGGACAATTTGTCCCTAGGTAGAAATTTAGAAATAGGGCAGTTGGTTACAATTTGTAACCAACTGAACTTATTTATATTAACGAGTCTGTGGATAACTCGGGAAAAGTTTACGTTAATTTAACCTTCGGTTTGCTATAATACCTATAGTTAATTTTTTAATAACACAAAATATGGAAAGCAAATCCTTATCGTTTTTTAATTTTTAATGGTGCCAAAATTCGTCGTGTTTGGGACGAGAAAGAGCAAAAGTGGTATTTTTCCGTGGTGGACGTGGTTGGAGTTTTGACGGAGAGCGTTGATGCTGGTGCTTATTGGCGTAAATTAAAGGCGCGTTTGTTGCAAGATGGGGCAAATGAAACCGTGACAAATTGTCACGGTTTGAAAATGTTGTCCCCTGATGGGAAAATGCGCTTAACAGATGTTGCGGATGTAGAAACCTTATTGCGTTTGATTCAATCAATTCCTTCTAAAAAAGCTGAACCATTTAAATTATGGTTGGCCAAAGTCGGTCGAGAAAGATTAGAAGAAATGGCTGATCCGGAAAAAGCAATCATTCGCAGTCAAGAATATTGGCGGAAAATGGGGCGGAGTGAAAAATGGATTAAAAGAAGATTGGGTGGGCAGGAAGTCCGCAATAAATTAACCGAATACTGGCGTACCCACAACGTTGACGAAAGCAAAGATTTTGCCTTATTGAGTAATATTATTCACAAAGGCTGGTCGGATTTAACAATCACTGAACATAAAGAGTTGAAAAACTTGGATAAACAAAATTTGCGTGATCACATGTCAGAAGTGGAACTGTTTTTTACGGCGTTTGCGGAAATGGCCACCGAACAAATTGCTGAAAGTATGGATGCGACAGGGCTGGAAGAGAACAAAATCCCTGCCAAGCAAGGTGGTGCAATTGCCAAACATGCGCGCTGTGAGCTGGAAGAAAAAACCAAAAAATCAGTGATTAGTGGGAAGAATTTTTTAAAGGGAGCTGATGATAAACTAAAATAGCGTGAATTTGCTCGTTTTTTCGTCCAAATTCACGGTATTTTGATGTTTTGGCGTGAATTTTTCCAATTTTCTGCTATAATTCACGTGAGCTTATCATTAACCCCAACCCCTATGCCACGCAACTCTCTCTACACGCCCGGTCAAAGTGAGCCTTTCAAACTCAGTCGCAGTAAACTGGAATTGTTTGTCCAATGTCCGCGTTGTTTTTATTTGGATCGGCGTTTGGGCATCGGGCGCGTGTCCGGTCCGACTTTCACTTTGAACAGTGCCGTTGATCATCTTTTGAAAAAAGAATTTGATATTCATCGCGTTGCGAAAACTCGTCATCCTTTATTGGAGCAATACGGGATTGATGCTTGGCCGGTGGCTCATCCGGATCTGGATGTTTGGCGCGAAAATTTTACAGGTTTGCAATATGTGCATACTGAGACCAACTTATTGATTTTCGGCGCGATTGATGATTTGTGGATCAATCCGGCCGGTGAATATATTGTCGTGGATTACAAAGCGACTTCCAAACAAGGACGGATTTTATCTTTGGATGACAGTTCTTGGCAGGCCGGTTATCGTCGGCAAATGGAGATTTACCAGTGGATTTTGCGGAACAACGGCTATTCGGTTTCATCCACCGGTTATTTTGTCTATTGCAATGGTCAAAAAGATCGCGAAGCCTTTGACGGTAAATTGGAATTTGATGTCACGGTTTTCCCCTACGACGGCGATGATTCCTGGGTGGAGCAGTGCGTCCGCGACGCCCACGCTTGTCTCAATTTAACAACGCCCCCGCCCGCCGCCCCGGAATGTGAGCATTGTGCTTACGTGAGGCGTGCGTCGGTTTAGTGTCCAAAAACCTAACACCACCTTGTTTGGCTTTCAGACATTGTTTTGTTACAATTTTTGTACTTAAATCTTATTCCCAAAGTTATGCGTCAACCATATTCTCAATTGATTAAAGAATTGCGCTTGCAAAAAAATCTTTCCCAAGCGGAAATCGCCAAGCGAATTGGTGTTTCTCGTCAAGCTTATTTAAGCTTTGAACAAGGAAAAACCGAATTTAATTTATCGGAAATGATTAAAATCGCGGATATTTTGGGAATTTCCCTGGATGAAATCAAGCACGGCGTCAAGCCGGACTATGCCAAATACAAACAAATGATTTTAGCTTTTTTGCGCAGTAATCCGAACGTTAAAATCACTAAAACGAAATTGGCGAAATTGTTGTATTTGGCTGATTTCGCCTGGTTTTATAATAATTTGCAAAGCATGAGCGGCATGGCTTATCGTAAAATTCAATACGGACCGGTGCCGGACAGCTATTTTCGTGCTTTGGATGAACTTTTTGAAGCCGGTTCCATTGATATTGATAACACCAGTCGGGACGGTGTTTTTTTAATTTCCGAAACCGTGACCGGTGCTCGGGAAAAACTTACGTCCTTAAATGAAAGTGAATATTCTTTGATCAAAAAAATCGCCAAGAAATGGCACAATAAACGCACGCAGGAAATCGTAAAATTCACTCATGATCAATTGCCTTATTCTTTGTGTGATGAGAATGAAATCATTCCGTATAGTTTAATCACTCAGGAAAATCCGGAAAATGTCTATTAAACATTCGGTTAGTCTGGAAAAATTTGATTAAAGAAAATTATTTGGAATACCGCGATTTGATAAAGTGAGTTTTGTTAGTATATTTTTTCTGCTATAATATCAGCAGCCGCGAGGCTGTTGATTTTGTTTATTCTTCTTTATTTTTAAAAATAAAAATTTATGCCCGAGTTAAACCAACAACTCATTGATTGGGTTAAAGAAAACAAAGCCAAAAATTTTAGTGATGAGCAATTGCTCGCTCATTTGACGCAAAACGGTTATACCGCCGAAGTCGCGCAAAGCGCCATTCAAGCGGCGAACGCGCCGGCGCCGGTAATGCCGTCACTGTCCGCCACCCCGCAAAAATCCAATTTGGAATCGGCCGCTGAAATGGTTTCTGCCGGTGTGGGCGCGGTTCATTCGGTTTCCAATATTTTTCAAACCATTAAATTTATTATTGTTTTCTTGGTTGTGGCCGCTTTTATCGGCGGCGCATTTTATTTAAGCACCAGATCATCTGATGATAAACAAGCGGTTACTACCGACACTCCGACCGCGCCCGCGGTGGAGAAAAAGCTTTGTGCTGACTTAGCTTGTTTTGAAGCGGCTTTGCAAACTTGCGAGCCAAGCGATTTTACCTACGACGAAGGTGGGGAAATCATTAATTTTTCCATTAACGGCAAGTCCGGCGAGTTGTGCGCTTTTGATTACACTATGATTGAATCTTCTTTCCGAGCGGAAGGTCGTGGTTTAACGATGACTTGTTTGCATGACGCGCAATATCCTTTTGATCCTAATTTGTCTTTGTATTTTAATTGTCGTGGTCCTTTGGCTGAGACCTTTTTAGGTAAACTTGATGAAAGTCTTTTACCGTTGCGCGTGGAAAAATCCGAATCCAGTGGCGAAGGTTTTTCCATGTCAATGGAATATTTGACCGGCTATGATTGCGGTTCGTCCGGTTGTTTTGAAAATAAATTTAAAACTTGCGAAGCGGCCAAGCAATATGTTAACGCCATGGGTATGGGTTTGTTGACGGAAATCATCGGAATGAAAGATGGTACTTGTGAATTGAAAGTTTCCGCGCCTAAAGGTCATGCCGAAATGTTTCCGGATAATACTTTCATGACTTGTTTATTGGATAACAGTAAAGATTACCAGACAGCCTATCAAGAAGCTTTGTCCGCCAATAAATGCCAAGGAGATTTGGCAATGTTGTTTGGTGGCACTGCCATGAACAGTGGCAGTATGTCTTCCGACACCGAAGAACTAAGTATGTCTGCCGGTGCAACCGGTGGTGAATACGCTGATGCGCAACGTTATTGGCATATGGCTAATGTTTATGAAGCTTTAAATGATGCTTGTGATGATGAAGATGATTTGGATTTAAGTGGCAATACTTCCACCACGCCGTTGTTGTGTAATGTCACCGGTTCTTATGGTCCGTTTTTTGGCATTAAATTTTCCAAGATAAAAGATCCGGCTTTTGCCACGGCCGATTGTTCCCTTAACGAAAACGCTTGTCCCGGTTCTGGCGAGCAAGCTTGTAATTATTCTTTGTCCGGTAAAGAAGCTTTTAGCGAAGCGCCGCAATCGGTAGCTGCTTGCGAGGCGGGCGTTAATTTCCATTTGGATGGCGTGGCCGGCAGAAATTATGTGACGGCCCAATATTTTTCCGTTGCGCCGTTTAAGAAAATCATCAGTGATACCAAAGCCGCTGATTTGATTCGTGGGTCGCAGATGAAAGCTTTGAAAATTGCCATGCAATTAGCTTGTGAAGATAAATTGACTTTTAATTTAGCCGGTAATACCTTTAAAACACCGTTTGTCTGTAAAGCTAGTGGCATGCCTTACTTGAATTTAGCGGATTTCACTGATCCGGCTTTCGCATCTTGCGGTGATAGCACCATCGCTTGTGATTCCATGGAAAATAAGGGCGCTTGTCAATATACTTTTATGGATCCTAAAACCGGTGATGTTTATGCAACGCCACCAACCACGATTGATCCTTGTAATTATATGGTGGTTTATAAAACTTCCAGCGGGCAGGGTGGTTATATGATGATGTTGGATGGCATGTTTTCTTCATCTAAGCCGAACGGTACACAAGGTGAAAACTTGGAAGATTAGTAGGCCTGTGGATAACTCGCGAAAAGTTTACGTTAGATTTATGGTCAGTGTGCTATAATTGTCTTATTAAATAAATATGCTATAATTCAAGTAATCATTATTCATAATTCATAATTTTTTATTTATGAACTCCAAGTTTTTATTAAGCATGATGGCGATTGCGTTGGTCTTCGGGTTTAGCGCTTGTTCTTTTGGTGCTAAAGATACTGATACCACCGGCACCGAAACTACTGCGACCACTACCACCACCACTGATTCCGCGGCTAAAATGGCTCCTTATGTTGTTTCTGAATGGACTCAATATGAACACGCCAATTTCAATTTGTCTTATCCTAAAGATTGGGAAATGCAAGAAAATGTCTATGGTACCTTAGTGGCGGTTTTGTCACCGGTTACCGATGGCGATTTGTTCTCTGAAAACTGCAATGTCGTTTTGGATGACACTGCGGAAGCGGCTGAATATTCCGCCAAGGATTATTTTGATGCCAGCGTCGGTCAATTATCTTCTTTCATTACCGGTTATGAAGAAATCGGTCGTGGGGAAATTCAAGTTGGCGGAAAAGAAGGTTATTATATCGCTTACAACGGCGTGCAAGGTGAATATGGTTTGTCTTGGATTCAATATTTAACCAAAGGGGAAAGCAATCATTATATTTTGACTTGCACTTCCATGAAAGATTCTTTTTCCGCTTATAAAGGCGCTTTTGATGAAATCGCCGGCAAGATGTCAGTCAAATAATTAAAATTAAAATCACAAGGAGATGTTGGGACTCAGTGCTGTTACAATAATTACAATATTTTTGTTTTTTATCGCCGGCGCGGCCATCGGCAGTTTTCTCAACGTGGTTATAGAAAGAACGCACCAACGCCAAAGTTTTTGGCAGGGGCGTTCTTTTTGCAATCACTGCAATCATCAATTGGCTTGGTATGATTTAATTCCCTTGTTGAGTTTTTTGAGTTTGGGCGCCAAATGTCGTTATTGTCGCAAAGCCTTGACGTGGCAGTATTTTTTCTTGGAATTGTTGACGGGGCTGGGCTTTGTCGCTTTATGGTGGCGTTTTGCCGCCGAAGGTTATGGTATTTTGGCATTTTGGTTATTTTTGTTCAGTTTTTTGGTGGTTATTTTCGTTTATGATTTGAAATACCAATATATTTATGACCGTTTTTCTTTGCCGGCCATCGCTTTGGCGTTTATCGCGCAAATCGTGTGGCAACCTTTGACTTGGTGGCAATTCGCTTTGGGGGGGTTGGTCGGCGCCGGTATTTATTTGGGCTTGTATTATTTGAGTGGCGGGAAAGACATCGGTGGTGGCGATATTCGGTTGGGCGCCTTGCTTGGTTTTTTGGTCGGTTTAAAATCTTTGCTCTATGTCTTGTTGTATAGTTATTTAATCGCCGTGCTGGTTTTGTTGATTTATTATTTGGCGAAGCGCAAGAAAATCAAATATTTACCGCTCGGTCCGTTCTTAATCAGCGGTTTGATGTTGTATGTTTTCTTTCCGGAAGTGACGGTAAAATTGATTGATAGCGGGTTTGGTAAAATTGTGGATTTTTTGATATAATATTTTTAGCGTAAACTAAAAACTCAAATGAAATTTTATAAAGACAAAAAAGGTTTTACTTTGGCGGAATTGTTGGTGGTAATGGTGATTATCATTATTTTGACCGGCGTCGCTTTGGTGGCGGTCAGTGATAACAGCAGTCGCTCCCAATTAAAACGCAGTATTTTGGATGTCGCCGTGGTGATGCGAGAAATGCAAAACAGCGCCATGACCGGGCAAATGCAAAGCGGTACCGTGCCGGTGGCTTATGGTTTGTATATTTCCGATGATCAAACCTTTCAATTTTTTCAAGATTTAAATGATAACGAGGCTTGGGATAGTGGTGAAACCATCAAAACTTATGAGTTGGAACCGCGCGTCACTTTTGATATGGCGTCTTTCACTCCCACCGCCTGCCACGCCACCAATGGCTGCACGATTATCTCGCCTGTCCCGTTGGGTACTTTTTGTTATGATGGCGATAATTCCACGACCGGTGACAGTAGCTGTTCGGCGGATAGCGTGACCATGGTTTTGGATGCCGGTACGCTGACTGATTCTTTAATTTTTAACACTTTTAGCGGCAAAATTTCATATTAAAATTTATGGCAATGATTGCTTGGCAAAAAAATAAAAAAGGTTTTGGTTTGGTGGAACTGGTGATGGCGATGTTGATTTTAAGTATCGCTTTGGTGGGGATTTTGAATTTGATGGCTTATTTGATAAAAGCGGCGCAGGTAAACAAAGATAAGATTATCGCTTTGAACTTGGCGCGCGAGGGGATTGAGATGATTCGCAACGTGCGTGACAGTAATTGGTTGAACGGTTGTCCCACTTGGGGCGGCACTTGCAGTCATTGGACAACGGCCGGCGGCACCGCCACCTGTTGCGTTTGGGATTCAGGTATAAATTCAGGGGCTGATCATAGTTTGGCCATTGATTTTGACGCCGGTAATAATCGTTATATTTTGAATTACACAGCAACGGATTTTTCTTCAGCCGGAACCTTGTTATACAAAGATAGCGCCACTGATTTGTATGTTACTTCAGCGTATATGACCGGCGGTAGTCCGACCAGTAATTATCGTCGTTTGCTGACCATTGATTTTATTTGTCGCGATGCCGATGATACGAACGAGCAAGTGATTGCGGCCGGCGATTGTGGCGTGCAAAAAAAAGTCGGGATACAAGTTACTTCCACCGTGCAATGGGATAGCGGCGCCATGGAGGTGTCTTTGGTGGATAAATTATATAATTGGAAATAATTATGAATTTTTCTTGGTTAAAATCCAAAAAAGGTTTTACACTCTCCGAGATGTTGGTGGTGATGGTGGTTTTTTCAATGTTATCGGTGGCTTTGGCCGGTATTTTCGTGCAGTTTTTTAACGCCGAAAAAACCGGATTTGCTTTACAGAAAATTTCTTCGGATATGCGTTTTACTTTGGAAATGATGACCCGTGAAATTCGCATGGGGAACATTGATTATCGTGTGACCGGTTATTATGGCGGGACCGTTCCCGTGCCAACCGATACTTTGGCGATTTTAGACACTTCTGACACGCAAACTTTATTTGGTGTGGCCGGCGCTGATTGTGAAACCACCAATAATTGTTATGTTTTTGTGCGTCGCAATGGCACGGATTACCGCATCACCCCTGATGATATTGCCGTCAACAGTTTGTCTTTTTATATTTCTCCCACTGAAGATCCTTTTACTTTACAAAATGATGGCACCTACTTGGCTGATGAACAACCGCGCGTCCTGATTGTTTTGGAGGAAAAAGATCAACAGACCGGCGATATTGTCGTTAGGATGCAAACCGCGGTTTCCTCAAAAATTTATAAACGATAATTTTATGGATAATTTTTTACACAATAAGCGCGGTAATACTTTGGTCCTGTCTTTGATTATGTTGACGGTGATGTTGGCGGTAACGGTTGGTTTGTCCAGTGCTTTTGTGACGGAATTGCGTTTGTCCAAAAATTTGGATGAAGCGGTGTTTTCTTATTATGGCGCCGAGAGTGGCATTGAATACGGCATGTATGACGCACGTAAAACCAATGTTTCTTTGGCCGCCAGTAGCACCACGGATACTTTTGATAACGGCGTGGAGTGGACGCGCAGCACCGATGATGTTATTCCGTCTTTGAGTTTGGATGAAATTTTGGAAGATCGCAGTATTCAATTGGATTTTTATAATCAAGATAATCCGGTGACCGCCTCGGCTGTTAATTCTTTGGTATTTGATTGGGATGGGGCCGGTTCTTGGGCTTTGATTAAAGTTACTTCTTGGACGCCGGCCGCCACCATTGATTGGTCAACCAAAACTGATGAGGAATATTTGCGCGCCGTTTCCGCTTCCACTTATACCATTAATCTTTCCGCCACCAAAGCGTATTCCGTTAAAATGAAAGCTTTGTATAACAATATGAGTAACGTCACGGTGACCGCTTATGATGGCGCGGACGGTACCGGTAACCAAGTGGATATTCCCAACTTTTTGAACATTACCGGAACCGGTGAATACGGCAATTCCAAGCAAGCGATTAATGTCCAAATTACCCGCGGTATTCCTTTGTCTTCTTTGTATAATTATGTTATTTTTAGTGAAGAGTCTTTAGTCAAAGAACTCCCTGAATAATAATGAACGCTTATGAATAAAGCCGAAGCTCAAAAGCGTATTTTGAAATTACGCCAAGAAATTGATTTTTATCGGGAACAATACCATGTTTATGACCGGGAAGATATTTCGCCGGCTGCCTTGGATTCTTTAAAACACGAACTTTATACCCTGGAACAGCAATATCCGGAATTGATTACGCCCGATTCGCCGACGCAACGCGTGGCCGGTCGCGCGCTGGAGAAATTTCCCAAAGTGGAGCATCAGAGTCGCATGTTGTCATTGGAGGATGTTTTTTCTTGGGAAGAAATTGAGGATTGGGAAGGCCGCATGAAACGAATTTTACCCACTCGGAAATTTGATTTTTATTGTGAATTGAAAATGGATGGTTTGGCCATTTCTTTAATTTATGAATACGGCGTTTTGAAACAAGCGGCGACGCGCGGCGACGGGTTTATCGGTGAAGACGTGACGCAAAACATCAAAACGATTGAGGCGATTCCCTTGTCCATCCCGGACAAGTCGCCGCGCGTGGAAGTGCGTGGTGAAGCCTATATTGATAAAAAAACTTTTAACGCGATTAACAAGCGGCGCGTGGCTGAGGGTTTGGAAACTTTCGCCAATCCACGTAACTTGGCGGCGGGGAGTATTCGTCAATTGGATGCCAATTTGGTGGCGGAGCGCCATTTGTCTTTTTTAGCTTATGGTTTGTTTACTGATTTGGGACAGAAAACCCATCAAGAAGAACATCAGCTGATGCAAAAAATGGGTTTTCGTATTGGTAAGCATGATGAGTATTGTAAAAATATTGAAGAGGTTTGGGCTTTTTGTGAAAAATGGAAAGGTGCCAAACGTGATAATTTGCCTTATGAAATTGATGGCGTTGTGATCATGAGCAATGATTTGTCTTTGTATGAAAAATTGGGGGTGGTTGGTAAAACGCCGCGCTACGCCGTTGCTTATAAATTTCCGGCCGTGGAAAAAACCACGGTGGTCAAAGAAATCGTTTTACAACTTGGTCGGACCGGCGCTTTGACTCCGGTGGCGATTTTGGAACCGGTGGAAGTGGCCGGATCAACCATCAGTCGCGCCACCCTGCATAATTTTGAAGAAATCAAACGTTTGGATTTGCGTATTGGCGATACGGTTATCATTCAAAAAGCCGGTGATGTTATTCCGAAAATCGTTCAGGTTTTACCGAATTTACGTCAAGGTACGGAAAAAGTTTTTAAAATGCCGAAAGTTTGTCCCAACTGTCATCAGGATTTGGAGCGCAAGGAAGGCGAGACTTTGGTTTACTGCACCAATAAAAAATGTTTTTCCAAGCAACGTCGCGCTCTTTTGCATTTTATTAAAACCGTGGAAATTGACGGCATCGGTGAAAAAAATCTGGATGTTTTCGTGGAAAATAATTTATTGGACAGCATTGATGATTTGTATCAATTGGCAGTCGGTGATTTGCTGACTTTACCCGGTTTTGCCGCCAAAAAAGCGCAAAATATTATTGATAATTTAAATGCCAAAAAGAATTTAAATGCCGTGAAATTTTTGGCCGGCTTGAATATTCGGCACGTCGGCGTGGAAACTTCCAGGGATTTGCTGGGGGCGTGGCGGGATAAATTATCTTGGCCGCTTAATCCCGGTGATTTTTGGGATTTTTTGAGTGATTTATCCGCAGAAGCGTTGTTGGAAATTCCCGGGATTGGCGAAAATACGGTTGCCAGTTTTGTGGAATATTTTGCCGACAAAAATAATCAGGTTTTATGGAAAAAATTAGGTGATTTGGGGATTCGTTTGATTATGGATAAGTTGAAAATCAACAGTAAAATTTCCGGAAAAACTTTTGTCGTCACCGGTACTTTGGAAAAATGGCAGCGGGAAGAAGTTAAGGATTTGATTGTCAGTCTTGGCGGCAAAGTTTCTTCTTCCGTCAGCAAAAATGTGGATTACGTTTTAGCCGGAGAAGAAGCCGGGCAGAAGCGCTTGCAAGCGGAAAAATTAGGGGTTAAGATACTTACAGAAGAAGAATTTTTACAAATGATCAAATAATATATGGATAAAAAAGACGTGGAGCGGCTCGCCGCAATGATCAAATTGGATTTGAGTGAAGCGGAAATCAGTGAATACACCAAGCAATTGGATGCTATTTTGGGGTATTTGGATAAATTGCAAGGCGTCCCGCCGCAAGCCATAAACTACGCTGACTGGCCGAGCACCCAGGGCCAAAGTGATGAAGCCATCAATTCCGATGGTGATTTGCGTCGCGCTTTGACCGGACAATTTTCCAAGGAAACTTTGGAACATTTGGAAGTTCCGGCGGTTTTCAGCGAGAACAAAGAATTTAAAAGCAAACAAGAATAATTTTTAAAATATGCATCAATATTCTAATTTACAAGAATTGCAAGCCAACCTTCTAATGAAAAAGTTTTCTATGGAAGACGTGGTTTTGGCTTATTTGGATAAGATCAAAATTGATCAGCCGACTTTGAATAATTTTATCACGGTTATGGAAGATGCGGCGTTGGAGCAAGCGCATCGTTTGGATGAGAAAATTGCCGCCGGTGAGACGCTCGGCGAATTGGCGGGCGTGGTGCTGGCGATCAAAGATAATATTTTGGTGAAAGATCAATTGTGCACGGCCGGTTCAAAAATTTTGGAAAATTATATTGCTCCCTACAACGCCACTGTGATTGAAAAATTATTGGCGGCTGACGCGATTATTATCGGTAAGACTAACATGGATGAATTGGCTTGCGGTTCCAGCAATCAGACTTCATATTTCGGGCCGGTAAAAAATCCGTTAAATACCGAGTGCGTGCCGGGCGGGTCGTCCGGTGGTTCGGCGGCGGCGGTGGCGGCGGAGCATTGCGCCGTGGCTTTGGGCTCGGATACCGGCGGTTCCATTCGTCAGCCGGCAAGTTTTTGCGGTTTGTGGGGATTGAAAGGGACTTATGGTGCGGTCTCGCGTTATGGCGTAACGGCCATGGCCTCCAGTTTTGATCAGATCGGACCGCTTGCCGGCAATCCTGATGATTTGTTTAAAGTTTTTGAAATTTTACAAGGTAAAGATTCTAATGATTTAACGACCTTGGATTATAGTTTTGATTTTAAAGCCGCCGATAAAATTGATATTAAAAAATTGCGTGTTGGTATTGTGCCGGAATATTTTGCCAAAACCGACAAACCGGAACTTTACCAAGAATTATTGGAATCATTGCAAGCGGCCGGAATGGAAGTGAAAGAAGTGACCTTGCCGGAGCCGGATTTGGCTTTGGCGATTTATTATATTTTACAGCCGGCGGAATTATCCACCAATTTGGCGCGTTTGGATGGTATTCGTTATGGTTATCACAGTGCCGCCCGCGAAACTTTGGATGCTTTTTATCGTAATAATCGGGGAGCGGGCTTTGGCGCGGAAATCAAGCGCCGCTTGATTCTCGGCACTTATGTTTTGTCCGCCGAATATTATGATGCTTATTACAAAAAAGCGCAGCAAGCTCGTGAGTACTTGCGCGCCGAGTATCGTAAATTATTTAATGACATTGATTTGATTTATATTCCCACCACACTTGGTCCGGCTTTTCGTTTGGATGAAAAAATGGATCCGTTGCAAATGTATTTGGAAGATATTTTCACGGTCAGCGCCAATGTTTTGGGCGTTCCCGCTTTGAGTTTACCATTGCCTTGCGCCGCCGGTGAATTACCGCGTGGGGCGCAGTTTATGGCGGCTTGGCAACGGGAAGATCAATTGCAAGCAATCGGTCAGTTTATATATAACAAGATTCATAAAAAATAACGCCTATGATTCCCATTTGTTTTGAGATTCATTGGTCAGTCCTCTTAGTGCTTATTGCGGTGCCGGTGATTTTAATCTATTTGTGGTTTAAACGTGGCCGTAATCGCATTAAAGCGCAGCGTGACGCTTACGCTTTAAAGCAGTGGAAGTCAATCAGTAAGCTGTGGGGACAAAAAAGTCCGGAAGCTTACAAATTGGCGATCATTGAGGCTGACAAATTATTGGATTACGCTTTTAAGAAGATGCAATTTTCCGGCGCCGATTTTGGCGAGCGTTTGCGTGGTGCTTGTCATAAGTATGAATATTTGAAAGACATTTGGTTTGCTCATAATTTGCGCAATGACATTGTGCATAAATCATATTTTGAGCTTTCTCCGTCCGCCGCGAACAAGGCTTTGCATTTTTACGAACGCGCTTTGGATAGATTGGGGTTTTTGTCTTGAACTTTGATTCGTCTGATGGAATGATAGACTATGATTATAGAGAGGGGCGTATTGCAACGCCCTTTTTTTGTGTTTTTGATTAATCATCTTCATCATCCCAATCAGCGACATCAGTGGTAAAAAAAAGACCCCCGCAGTGCTGTTTGATTAGCAAAGGGGGGTCGGGGATTGATTTTGCCCAGACATGGGCGGGTGGGATTTGGCGGGGATTCCCGGACTCGACGATTAGTCGTCGTCTTTGTCCAGGAGGTGGTCCACCGGTCCGTTCCAGACATGGACCAGGTCCTTCGCCTCGAAGGTGATCTCCTTCTCGGCGGCGGGGCGGGAGGGGCGGTGGACTTTCTTCACCGGCGGGGTTTTCACCTCGACGGTTTTCTCCACCGTTTTGGTCGGACCGGGGACATTCTCGGTCTTGACCACGACC
>DAIPKK010000007.1:0-21275 GCA_036769805.1 Patescibacteria group bacterium | reverse complement strand
GTTTTTGATGATTTGCCAAGCCCATTGTTTTTCTTCGCTTGTCGGGTCGCTGTCCATGTAAAGTCGTAAGGGGGAAAATTGTTGATCCAAGAAGTTTTGGATGTCTTGTTCGCTCATGCTGTTGTGATTGGCGAAGTCTTTATCACTAATCAAATATTCGGCCTGAAACGTGCTTTCCGCGGCGTGCGTGGCCGGAGCGAGGGCGAGTAGCAGCCCAGTGCTTAAAATGAGGGTTTTGAGGAGTTTCATTTTTATAATCATTATTTTTGTTTGCTGGTGAAAAACTTAATCGCCTGTGCTAATTCTTTATGTTTTTTGGCATATTCTTTAATATCGATTTTTTGTTGATAGGCTTCGCAGGCTTGTACTAAAGCTTTGGCACCGGCTTTCGTGCCCTTGGGATGAGCGTGGCAGCCGGCTCCCATGGTGGTGATGAAATCTGTGGTTTTCATTAAATCAATGAAAGGTTTTAATGAAGTTGGGTTCAAACCACCGGAAATGATCGGACAACATTTTTTCATACCACGCCAGTTGTCATCTTCTAAAATCAAATGATGGGCAATATCGCTTTGTGTTAATTTAATGGCATCCTTGTCTTGTTTGGGGATTTTTGACCATGATTGGTTAAAGAAATGACCTTGTTTTTCAAAATATAAAATATTATGAGCAGCTACAATGTCTTCTTCCGGATTGCCTTTCATTTTGCCGACTCCGGCGGTTCCGGTGTGGATTCCCGAAGATCCGGCCAATCTGGCGAATTTGGATAAAACTAAAACCGTAAAGCCGATTGGATTTTCCGGACGAGTGAAAGCCCCATGGGCGGCGCGATGAAAATGTAAAAACACATCAGGATAGCGGCGGCGGAGGGTTTGCACGGCCATCCAGCCGGCGGTAATGCCATCAATTAAAAAAGCGTAACTCCCCGGTTCAAAACCGGCTTTTCGGATGATTTCACAGCGTTCAATCATTGTATCAAAATCCGGTGCGGATACATTAAAAGAGTGGACTTTTTTATGACCGGTTTCTTTGACCGCTTTATCCATGGCACTTTTGACATATTTAACCATTTTTTCAAAAGGACAAAAATCTTGATCAGCTTGCGGTTCATCATTTTTGACAAAATCACCACCGCCCACCCAAAAATCATAGGCGACTTCCGCATACTCCGCGGCCGTTAAACCCATTTTTGGTTTTACGATTGTTCCTAAGATCGGTCGGTTGTAGACATTTAGATATTTGCGCATGTCATCAATGGTGTAGCTTGGTCCGTCATATTGTTCCAACATGCTTTGCGGAAACCAGACATCCAGCAGTTTGAGGGCTTTGACTTCTTTCATTCCCAAAATATTACCGACAATAAAAGTTAAAATATTTTGTACGTTGCCGATGCGATCAAAAATGCGCCACGGGTAAGCAATCCACACTAAGTTTTTGCTTTCATCATATTTATAGACCAGGGCGTTTAAGGAGCGAGAAAAAGCGGTTTCGGTTTGGACCTTGAAGTTTGTTCCGGTGGAGGATTCGGCAGCCACTTCGGCAGCGGCTTGCAAAATATTCATGTTTTTATTGGGAACTAAATGGAAAATTGTTAACAAATATTGACCGTTTTGCGGATTCTTCAATTTCAAATTAACATAAGCTTTTTGCTTGGAGTTTAGGCTTGCAACCAGGTTGGTGGTTTTTTTTACCATAAGTTTGTTTTTTAAGAATTATTTTTATTTAATCGTCAAAAATCAAAAAATTACTGTCAGCGGCACGAATTTATTATAGCAAATTGAAACTTTTTTCGCCACCTTGTTATATTCATTAATGGTCAAAAAAAGCCAAGCGTGGGTTGCTTGGCGGGGGAGCTGTGCGATTCCGGCATTTTATTGCCAGAAGATGAGGTCGCAGGTGGGGCTGATTTGTCCACACTGCGGGTTTTGACATTGAAATTCCGTTTGGCCGTCATTGATAACCAAATTATCGGCGCCACAATGCCGACATTTGTAGGGAATGGAAATTTGTCCTGCGAAATTGGAGTTTTCTTTGGTTTCGGTGTTGCTTTCGGGCATGATGAGCCTCCCTTTCCATGGCTAATCATAAGAGAAAAAGGGGGAGTTGTCAAAATTGAAAACTTGTTTTATACTGTTTAAGAATCCTTTGGAGGATTCGCCTAGTGGTCTATGGCGCACGCTTGGAAAGCGTGTTGGGCGCAAGCCCTCAAGAGTTCGAATCTCTTATCCTCCGCAAATAAAAGAAGCCCTGTCGGGGCTTCTTTTATTTGCGGTAGTGCAAGAATTATGAGAACTATTTGAGTTCGGGAAATCGAGCGAATGAGCGCCAGGCAAAGCTTGCTTTAGCCTGGCCGAAGCAGCGACGATTTCTTTTGTCAGTGAGCGATAGCGAACTGGCAAATATTTCTTATCCTTCATTTATTAACGGCGCACAACGCCGGCACGGGTATCTCTTATCCTTCTTGCTTTTCCTCCTTAAGTTTTTTTTTCCTTAGCAACTCTTGAATTTCTGGAAGTTTGATTAGGTCTTCATAACAATAGGCCGGCAAAATTTTGCCTGCTTTATCTTTAATGTCTTTTGGGGGGAGTTTTTCAATATTTATTATAGTAGTTACACTTGTTTGTTTTATATGTATTTTTTTTAATAAATTTTTTATATGTCCCCAATGGTTACCATTTTCATCAGTCCAAAAGCCTTCCCACCGATTTTTTTTAAAGTCATCTTTTTGTGCTACGGCAGGCGTATTCATTGACTTTTTAATTTCTGGAATTTTGATAAATTCTTCGTAACAATAAGCGTGTCTTATTTGTCCCTTTAAATTTTTTATATATTTGAATGATAACTCGTTTTTTTTCCTGTACAAATTTGCCACACTCCCCCCTATTTTTTTATGCAACGATGGTATTGGCCCCCAGTGGTCACCATTTTCGTCTGTTAGAAATCCTGCCCATCGATTTTGGCTTAAGTTTGTTTCGTTTTCCAAAAAATAAATTCCTTTTTCTTTTTTTTCATTAAGTTTTTTTATTTTCTGAGAAATTTCTGGGATTTGAATAAGTTTTTCATAACAGTACACCGAACATTTTTTATTATTTCCTCCTTTTATTCGGATTGAAGGCATGTTTTCAAGTTTTTCATCCAAATATTTTCTGGATAATTTGGAACGTTGTGAAATGCTCAAGACCGTTCCCCAATGTTTCCCCTCTTCATCCGTCCAAAAACCCCGCCACTCATCAAATTCACTGGTGGAGACTTTCGGAATGTTTTCTGTGATATTAGTTTCTTTTTCAATTGTAGGAGCGATTTTGTATTCCAGTTTGTCAGCAGCCAGTAAATCACTGATGTTTTCTCGCCAGTACTTGCTTTGTTTTAGCTTCGTTCCAAGATTTGGGTATTGTTCCAGCGCGTCGTTGCGTTCTTGTTTTGTTAAAATATCCATCAATTCCACTTCAATATTATTTTCTTTGAGTTTTTCTTGATCAAAAATATAAGTGACATTACCTTCTTCAATGCAAATATAAAGCAAACGATTGAGTTCATCTATTTCCACCCGGTAATATGGTTCAGTTCGCATTTGTTCGTTGCTAACGATTCCTTCAATAATCGTAATTTCTTCTTTCGGGATATTAAAATCAGTTTCTAAAATATAGAGGAGCGTGGCGAGGCGGGGAATAATTTTTTTTCTTTCCCAAGGAATATCGCCATTTGTGGTTTTTGTTAAATCCAGTTTGTCCGGAGGGACAATTATCTCGTCATTTTGGGGGATTTCTTTTATATATTGGTAAATTCCCGCGATTTGTTCGCTTTTTTCCTGAATTTTATCCAAAAGTTTAATAATTCCGTGTAAATTATAATGTTCAAAGGCTTTATCTTCCAATTCTTTTCCGGTTAATTGTTCGTTGGTTTCTTTTTGGTAGGCGAATTTGACCTCGTCAATTAGTTTAATCAGCTTATTCATCGCATCGTTGGTGAAATCCTGAATATTTTCTACGGTTAATTGGGCATTGAAAATGTTATCCAAACGGTTATTGAAGTTTTCCGCTTGTTTTTCCGGGGAATTTTCAATTGTTGAGGTGAATTTTTCCATGTTTGAGTATTAGAATAGATTTTGGGTATTATAACAAAAAAGAGATATTTTGTAAAAAACAATTTTGCACAATTACCTTTTAAATGTTAAAATTTAGATAATTAACCTGTTTGTTTAATTTTTACCTAAATAATAACTAAAACCTATGTCTATTTTTAAAAAACTGTTTGTTTGTATTTGTTTGTTGTTTTTTCCGCTTTTTGTGTTTGCCCATTCTGGAGGAACGGATAGTAAAGGTGGACATCAGTGTTTAACCAATTGTGAGAGTTATGGTTTGAAAACCGGGGAATATCATTATCATGATGCGAATAAAAATCCGGTTGCTACTTGGGATAATAATAAAAACATTTATAATCGTTCGTTGGCTGATCGTGTGAGCGGACAAATTTTATTGCAGGTTGAAAATCATGGTGAGGCTTGGTATATAAACACCGATAACAAATTTCGTTATTACATGAAGGACGGTGCGGCGGCTTATCATATGATGCGTTATTTTAGTTTGGGAATAACGGATAATGATTTGGCAAAGCTTCCATCGGTTGATAATACTACCATGATGAACGAAGCGACGTCATTATGTAAACAAAATTCCTTTGCTAATAAATTAAAAGGTAAGATTTTATTGCAAGTGGAACAACACGGTGAGGCTTGGTATATTGATCCAGTCAAATGTTATCGTATTTATATGAAAGACGGCGCGGTTGCTTATGAAATCATGCGATTTTTGGGGTTGGGGATCACAAATACAGATTTGGAGCAGATCCCGATTGGCTTGATTGATCAAAATTAGAAATAAATATAATTGTTATGAACGCACATTTTGATAAAGAACCGTTTGTCCCTGCTGCTGAAGAACTTCGCCACTTCACCTATTTTGATTACTTTAAAAACCGTGAGGTAATTTTTGAATGCGATGCCAAAGGAATTTTGGAGGCGGATGAATTATACAAGAAAGCAACAGGCAAAGATCCTGCCAAACAAAGTGATGTTGGTTGTACGGTTGGGAAAATAATTGAAAATAATTCTTAAATAAAATTTCTATGACCGAAGAAAATCAAATTTGTTGTCCGCAATTTAATCCTGAATTGTGGGATAAAAAAGTTTTTAATTGGGAAAACAAGCGTTTTGTGAAAAGTAAAGTTTTTACTTTGTTTTATATGCCGTTGAATTTCGGTTCAGTGATGACGAAATTGGTGAAAAAAATTGAGGAAGCCGGCGCGACAATGCCGGACGCAATGTGTTTGGGCGATCATCGTTCCAAATGGGCTTTGGATATTTACGTTGGAGTGGATAAAGAAGTGCCCGGCGTGGAAAACGTGGTTTTGAATGGTAAATTTGTCACAAAAGTTTACGAAGGACCATATAGTGATACCGGCAAGTGGATGAAAGATTATGATGTTTATATCAAAGCGCAGGGTTTGTCGGTCAAGAAAATGTATATGTGGTATGTTTATTGTCCAAAGTGTGCCAAAAAGTATGGTAAAAATTATACGGTAGTGGTGGGTCAGGTGGTATAATTTTGGTTTTCCCCTAAAATTGTGATATAATATCATAAAAATATATTTAGTGATTTTATTATGGTATTAAAAATAAAAAATAAAACCAATTTGTTTCTTTTGTTTTTTGTTTTGGTATTTTTTGTTGTTTTATTTGGCGGTGGTCGTTTCAGTAAAGCAATGTCCGATGGTTCTTATTTTTTGGATGGAACCTTTAGTACCACCAGCGGTGTATCTACGGACGGACAATTTATGGTTGTGCCTTTCCAAGCAAATTTGTGGGTGAGTTCTGATTTGACAGGTTGTGATATTAACCATTTGAATTTGTGTTTAACGGAAATTGATTGTACGGCGGTGGGTGCTTATTGGTATAATAATCAGTGTAATGCCAATCGTCGAGGAAATAGCACTTATTTTTTTCCTGTTTCCCCGGTAGTTTATGATAACGCTTTTTATTTTTCCGCCGGTGGTAAGGCTTTGTCCGGTATGGGGACTATTATAAACCCATATTCTACAAATTTTACGGTAGTGGATTTTTCTTTTGACAGTGATGCAATGTTTGTTGCTTTATCTGAAAGGGCGGATTTTAGCGGTTCCATTTGGCAACCGATTTTAAATACTAAAAAAGTGACTTGGCAATTTTCTTCACCTGCGGTGAGAGTTTTGTATGTGAAATTCAGAACTATTTTGGGAGGTGAATCGGGAGTATATAAATTTTATTTTAATTTAAATTTTTCTCAAAATGATATCGTTGTTGAAAATAATAATAATCAAACGACGAATCCTTTGACAGTTGATTTAATTTCAAAGTATTTGTTTAGTAAATTTTTATCTATCGGTTCCAACGGTGAAGAGGTTCGTCAGTTGCAATTAAAATTAAAAGAATTAGGATATTACACTTATTCGTCGATTACCGGTTATTATGGTAGTTTTACGGCTGAGGCGGTGAAAAAATTTCAAGCCGCTCGGGGTATTTCACCGGTTGGCTATGTCGGACCGGCGACGCGGGCCGCTTTAAATGGTGAACAATCTTCTTTGACAATATCCAACAGCGCCGGAGCGTCATATTTGTTTAAAAATTTCTTATCCCTTGGTTCCAGCGGTGAAGAGACTCGTCAGTTGCAATTGAAATTAAAAGAATTGGGATATTTCACTTATTCTTCTATTACCGGTTATTATGGCAGTTTTACGGCTGAGGCGGTGAAAAAATTCCAAGCCGCGCAGGGGATTTCACCGGTTGGTTATGTCGGACCGGCGACGCGGGCCGCTTTAAATTCAAAATAAATAATTATTAAAAATAAAATTTATGTTTCTCAAACCAAAATCATTGTTGTCTTTCAAATTGGCAGTGATGTTTGTTTTTATGATGACTTTTTGTGTCGGTGTAGTATCGGCGGCTGTTTTTAAACAAATTCCATACACCGGGATGTTGAAAACATCAAGTGGTGCTAACGTTTCCGATGGTAATTATGCCATGGAGTTTAATCTTTACACCGTATCCGTTGGCGGTGTTTCGGTTTGGAATGAAAGTTATGGTGCGGTAGCGGTTTCGGACGGTTTATTTTCAGTGTTATTGGGGTCGGTAAATTCTTTTGAGGGCGATGGTATTGATTTTTCCGCGGATACATATTATTTGGGAATTTCCGTCAATGGTAATGCGGAAATGACACCTCGTCAGCGAATCGGTGCGAATGCTTATGCTATTAATTCTTCCGCTGTGGAAGGATCGGTTCCCGGTACTTCGGCGGATAATATTTTAAAACTTGGTTCCAATGGAGAAATCAGTTTAGATTCATATATTGAAGGTTTGGATTATATTTCTTTGGTGCCTGGTGTGGCTCCGGTGGCTCCCAGTGATGGTCAGATTTATTATGATAGTGGTGATGATGCGTTATATGGAAGAATTGGTGGCGCTTGGCTTAGTTTGGGGGCGGTGGCCGGGGCAAGTAATACTATCGGCGAGGATGATACGGACATCGTAATTAGTGATAGCGGTACTGATGGAACCATTGTTTTTCGTAACAATGGTGCAGAAACTTTTCGTATAAATGAACAGGGACACGTCGGTTTTAATTCCAATAGTCCATTAGCTCAGTTTTTTATTGAAGACCTTTCCGATTGGATCAACGGTACTGAGAATATTGTTACCACAGGCAGTACTACTGTGACAACAATTAATGATGCTTTTGCTGATGTGGCCATCGGCGATGAAATAAAAATGTTAGGTTGTGGTGGCCGTATGGAAACAGTGGCTGGTATTAATAGCTCTAATAGTATCGATCTTGATCAAGGCGTGTCAGGTTGTAATGGCGCTTTTCAATATCGTCAACCGATTTTAAAAGTTAAAAATGCCAATGGTACTTCGATTATGACTTTGACCAGTAGCGGACGTTTGGGTATTAATACGGAAACTCCACGGAATGTGGTGGAATTTGCTGTTACCGCTGATGCCACTCGTGGTATGCCGGGGGGAATGATTTTGTCTGATCCTGATTTTGAATTGGGGTTGTATGGCGATCCGGGGGGAGATTTCGTTAGATTTGCCGCTAACACCCCGAATACCAGTTGGGCGATTGGTCATGTGGAAGAGTTTGGTAGTAATCCATTTTCAATTGGTGTTATGGATGATGCCAATATTGAGTTTTATACCAATAACACTAAAAGAATGAGTATTGCCGGTGCGGATGGTGAGGTGACAATTGATTCAATCAGCGCTGATGGCGTTGGAAAAGTGGTTTGTATTAAAGCTGATGGTTCTTTAGGAACTTGTTCTGATGCTCCGGACGGTACAGGCGTATGTACTTGTAATTAAAATTATTTTTATTTTTATGTTTCAACAATTAAGAAATAAAATTCCTACGAAACCTTTTAAAACCGCGATGCATAAAGCCGCGCAAGCCGGTGGAACGGCGGCGGAGGAAAAGGTGGAAAAACGAGAAATGGCTGGAAATTTTATGGCCGGACAAGCGGCCGCCGGCAACGCCGGTTTGGAAAAAGCGGAAAAGGTTGAGAAAGTGGTGCAGCAAAGCGCCGGGCAAACCGTGAATCCTGTGCAATTGGGTGGCAAAAGCGGTTTGGCTTTATTGGCGATTATTGGTATTGTGATTTTTGCTTTAACGCAGTGTGGTGGATAGTTTTTCTTTAATATCAATAAAAAAGCGTTCTCCGGGGGAGAACGCGTGGTTTTGAAATTTGTCCGAATTGATTTGCGCCGTTAATTCGGCGATTTGGAATTTTCGTAATGGAAGAAGATAATCATCGTCAAATGATGATTGCTGATGGACTGTAAGGTCGTGTCCACCGCGATGTCATTGTGGTTTTTATCAAACCATTCGTTGATTTCTTTCTCCAGAACGGCGAAGTTTTCTTCGTCGTGGGTGCGAAAGAACTTGACCTGCATGATGTGGTTGTTCCGGTTTTCCAGTTTGTTTTCATGGCAGGTCAGAATAAGCAGGAGTTGATCACGGTTTTCACTGACTTGTTGCTTTTGAATATCAAGGCACTTGCCCTGTTCCTTCAGCCAGGCGTTAACCGTTTCCTCCATGCGGTGTAAATGGGAGTTGGGGCGGAGATCAAATATTTTCAGTTGCGTCATCGGGTACCTTCCTTTTGTTCGGCCAAATTTCCCGCTATAATAATAATGATAAAATATTTTCACGTCAAATGGTTATGCAGAAACAAATTCAACTACAAAACAAAGCGCTTGATTATACTTTAAAACTGAGCAAGCGGGCGCGGCGCCTCCGCCTCGCTGTGTATTGTGATGGCCGCTTGGTCGTGTCGGCGCCGCGCCGTCTGCCTTTTTATCAAATTGAGAAATTCATTCACGAGAAATCGTCCTGGATTTTGAAAAAATTGGCGGACTTTGCCAGTGTGCCGCCCTCCATTTTCAGTAGGGACGTGGTGGCGGAATATCATCAATACAAAGAAGCGGCTCGAACTTTGGTGGAAGCGCGCTTGGCCTATTTTAATCGGTTTTATAATTTTGAAATAAACCGAATCAGCATTAAAAAACAGAAAACCCGTTGGGGAAGTTGTTCACGCAAGGGAAATTTGAATTTTAACTATAAAATCGCCCTCTTGCCGATTGAATTGGCAGATTATATAATTGTTCATGAGCTTTGTCACTTGGGACAGTTCAATCATTCCGCCAAATTTTGGCGTTTGGTGGCGGTGCTTATTCCCGATTATGCGCTGCGCCGTCGGATTTTGAACAGTCATCAGTATCAATTAAATTAAAAATTTGTGCTATACTGGAAATAGAAAGTTTTAAAATTTAAAAATAAAATTTATGCTTTTCAAAAATTGGCAAGATGGCGCTAAATTGGGCGTCTCGTTATTGTTACCGCAATTGGCCGGATTAATAGGGGCGATTTTCACCACGCCGGCGACGCAAACTTGGTATATGAATATAAATAAACCGGGATTTACGCCACCGAATTGGTTGTTTGCGCCGGTTTGGACAACTTTATTTATTTTGATGGGCGTGGCCTTGTGGTTGATTTGGCGTCAGCCTAAAGAAAGTCCCAATAAAAATTTCGCTTTGTTTTTATTCGCGATGCAGCTGATTTTAAATACTTTTTGGTCAATCATCTTTTTTGGATGGGGACAATTTGGCTTAGCGTTTTTGGAAATTATCGTTTTATGGATTATGGTTTTCGCGACCGCTTTGATTTTTGCCAAGCAATCAAAATGGGCGGGTGTTTTGTTGATTCCTTATATTTTATGGTTAACACTGGCCAGCGCCTTGAATTATCAAGTGTGGATGCTTAATTAAAAATTAAAATAAACTATGCGTTTAAGTACTAAAAATATTAGAGAATATTTAACATTAAAGGGCGTTAATAAAGTTGTGAAAGTTTTGATTTTTTCCGATGTTTTAATGATGGGTAGTTTTGGTTTAATCAGCCCGGTGTTTGCGGTTTATATTACCGACACGATTCCCGGGGCAACAGTGGAAGTGGTTGGTATCGCTTCTACTATTTATTTGTTGACGAAAAGTTTGGGACAATTGTTTGCTGCTGAGATTGTTGATCGTATCAAAGGGGAACGCGATGATTTTTGGAGTATGTTTATTGGTTCGTTGGTGATGTGCGCGGTTTATGCTTTGTATTTGGTGATTGATGCGCCGTGGCAACTGTACGCCGTACAGTTTTTGAATGGTTTGGCAACCGCTTTCACATTTCCTTCTTGGATGGGCATTTTCACTCGTCATGTTGATAAGGATCATGAAGGCAAGGAATGGGGAATGTATTTTACGACCGTGGATTTAGCCACCGCCGCCACCGCCGCCATCGGTGGGGTGATCGCTTATACTATGGGCTTTAAACCGTTATTTATCGCGATTGTGGTGATTGGTATTTTGTCCAGTTTATTATTGTTGACCATAAAAGATGAAATGCGTATGCCCAAAATTAAAAAATTAAAACGGGCTCGCTAAAATATGAGCAGTGCTTTATTTTTAACATTGATTTTGTACTTTTTTGCCCTGGCCTTTATTGGCTGGGTGATTGAGGTTTTATATCGTTCCTACCAAGCGCGCCGTTTGGTCAATCCGGGTTTTTTATTCGGTCCGTTTGTGCCGATTTACGGTGTCGGTGGTTTGTTGATTTTGGCGGTTTCCGCGGCCTTGTCTGATTGGCCGTGGTGGCTTGGACTTTTAGTGATGGTTTTAGTGGTGACAGCTTTGGAGTATGTGACTTCAGTTTTGGTGGAATTGATTTTTCGTGTTAGGTTGTGGGATTATTCTGATGAGCCATTAAATTTAGCCGGGCGAGTCAGTCTAAAATACAGTTTTTATTGGGGCGTTTTGATTTATTTATACTTGACTTTATTGGCTACAGGGTTGTTGCAATTTTTAGCCACGATGTCGCCGTTATGGAAAATATTTTTGGTGGTGGTGCTGTCGTTCTATTTTGTGGTGGACTTTGTTTTATCAGCGCGTGTTTATTTGTATTTCTTTAGTTTGTACAATTTGTTGATTAAGGAATTGGTCAAAGCGCCAACCGAGCTTAGTCAAAATTTATTACTTGGTTTGAAAAAATATGCATATTTTTTCAAGCATTATCCTTATTTGCGTGTAAAATTGAAAAAATTTTTACGTTCCGCGCGCAAAGTCACTTGGAATTTGCCTGATCCTTTGAAAACAATCAAAAATTTATTGGAGGATAAGGATTGAGCTTTTACATTTAAGGAAAATTGTTATACAATTAATTTAATAATCGGTTAATTATTAATAAAAACAATTATGGAAAATGTAAATCAAACTCCGGCCGCCGCTCCGGCCCCGTCCGCGGAAGTAAAGCGTCCTTGGCAGGCTACCTTGTTGGGTATTTTAAACATTATCGGTTTGATTGGTTTGGCGTTGTTAACCATTGCCGCGTTTATCGGTGGTTCAATGTTGACCAGTTTAGTTCCGGTTTGGGGAATGCTTGGCGGTATCGGCATGGCTTTGGGCTTTATTTTTATGGCTGTTTGGATTTTGGTATTCTTTATTACCCGCGGTATTTTTAAAGGGCAAAAATGGGCGATTATCGTGTCCATTGTCTTTACCGCTTTGGGGTTGATTTCCGCTGTGATGAACATTTCTCAAATGTACGTGTCTTTGATCGTTTATGCCGGTATGTTGTATTTGGAAGTGGTTTGTTTGAAAGATCCGTATTTCAATAGATAATTGCTTTTTTCAAACATAGAAACATAAAAAAGAACGTTCTGTTTTTATTGGGAGCGTTCTTTTTTGTTTGGTAATTGTGATTCAAGACAAAAATTTTTTTTTGTGCTATACTCTTGTCATCCTCGTACCTATAAAAACAAAAATAATATGATTAAACACAAACACGGTTTTACTTTGATTGAATTAATTATCACCATGATTATTATCGGTATTTTAGCCGGTATCGCTATGGTGGCGATTCGCGTGAAAACGATGGAAGCGCGTGACGCGCGGCGCTTAGCTGATATTAAAGCGGTGCGTTTGGCTATGGAATTAAGCGCCGCCAGTGGTGAAACTTTATCTTTGCCGGGAAATACTTCAACTTTGCCCAGTATTCGGCAACTTACCGGCAACTCGTATTTGGATTTTAGCACTTTAATTGATCCATTTTTTGATACCGAATCAGTGGATGGCGCCGGGGCTTGTTTACCGGACGCCAGCGCGCCTTGCCAATATTCTTTTGTTGATTATGATACCGGCGCCGCTTTTGCCAGTCCGCCACAAACAATTAATCCGGCGCGTTATCGCGTGAATTTTTATGAGGAAACGGCCGAACAATTGTCTTACGCCACCGAAGCGGTGTTTGTGAGCAGTCAGGGAAGCGTGGCGGGCGGTGAGGAAGAAGAAGGCGGTGGCGGAGAGGAAGAAGAAGAGCCGAGTTTGTGCGTGGAGAGCGGGAATGCGTTGGACGACGCGGCGACAGTGGTTGATGCCAGTGGAATTACCTTTGGGCAATACAATAAAATGAAAGATAAAACCAAGGGAAACGCCAAGGATAACGGTTGGGGGCACAAAAAGGATGGCAATGATGTTTGGGCCGAAGTCAGTTGGTCACAGGGGAAGCTTTTAAATAAATTGCGTTTGTGGTCGCATTTTGCCAATGGCGCCGAAGCGATTAAAGATTTTCAGATTTTAGGCTCAAATAATCGTAGCACTTGGGCGGTTTTATATACCGGTACCCACCCCAATGAAATTTTAAATGAGTTTGTGGATTATACTTTTGCCAATGAAAATTATTATAAATTTTATCGTATTAATGTTTTAAGTAATTGGCCCGGTGACGGTGATGATGAAGTCGGATTGGATGAATTTGAGATGCTGTGCGAAGATTAAAAAATTTGCTATAATGATTTTAGATTTTTGGCAGAAGAAAAATCAAAATTTTTATGTTTAAAAACAAAAAGGCTTTTACCTTAATAGAATTGTTAATTACGATGGTGATTATTGCGATTTTAGCGTTAATTGCTATTGTTGCCATTAACGTAAAATCAATGGAGGCGCGTGACGCCCGACGCTTTGCTAATATGAAAGCGATTGGCTTGGCCATGAGTATGAGTTGCGCTTCGGGGGAAACTTTTTCCATTGCCGGTAACACCTCACTTTTACCAATGATTTGCCAAGTCGGAGAAAGTTCTTATTTGGATTTCAGTAATTTAGTTGATCCGGCTTTGGATAGCGATTGTGCTCTTGATACGGTTGCTTGTTCTTTAAACGATACGGATCTTTGCGAATATTCTTTTGCTAACGTGGATACCGGTTTGGCTTTTGACGTGGCTCCCCAAACCATCAATCCTTGTGATTATCACATTAATTTTTATGAAGAAGTCAATGAGAGAATGTCCTATATTACCGAACAATCATTTTATTTTAGTCAAAACAGCGGTGGCGAGGATGCTTGTGTGGTTTTAGGGAATGCCTTGGATGATGCGACGACCGCGATTCAGGTGAGTGGTATTAGTTTTGGTAATACCGTTAAAATTAAGGATAAAACCAAGGGAAACGCCAAGGATAATGGTTGGGGGCAAGCTCGTGACGGTGGACAGGTTTGGACCGAGTTTGGTTGGCCGCAACCGAAATTATTGAATAAAATGCGCGTTTGGTCACATTTTGCCAATGGAGCTGAGGCGATTAAAGATTTCAGTATTATCGCTTCCAATGATCGCAGTTCTTGGGTGACATTGTATACCGGCCAACATCCCAGTGAGTCTTATAACGATTTTGTGGATTATTTTTTCAATAATGATATCGCCTATAAGTATTATCGGTTGTTGGTTAGCAGCAATTGGCCGGGGGATGGCGGCGACGAAGTGGGGGTCGATGAAATTGAAATGACTTGTCAAAATTAAAATATTTTTAAATCAAAAAATATGGCAAAAAACAAAGAAAAAAAGACGGTGGAAAAAGCGATTAAATCATCTGTTTTTAATGGTGAGCCTGCCGCCAATTTATTTATTAAGTTGGTAATCGTAATTGTCATTAGCAGTTTATTTTTAGTCAGTTTGATTTACATTATTGATCGTTTGTGGAGCAGTGAACCCTATTTACCACCTTTCAATTCATCAATGGCGACGGAAATATTAAAAAACAAAGAAAATCCGGTTGATAAGGGAATCAATACACCGGAAATTATCGCTCCGGAAGATGAACCGGTGATGTGCACCATGGAATATATGCCGGTTTGTGCTTGGAAAAACAACGGAATGTGTACCGGCGCCGAAGATTGTCCGCGTCAAACTTATGGGAACACTTGTGTTGCCAACGCCGCGCACGCCAATATTATCAGTGAAGGAGAATGTCAATAATAATAAAAAATTATGGGAAATAATTTTGAAGAGCATAAACAATTAACAGTCAATCGGGAATTGCAAATGGAAGAATTTAATCGCAAATTGCCGATTTGGAGGGAACAATTCGGTGGTGGTTTTGCCGACGCGATGAATGTTTTATTTACGGAAATTCCCAAGACCGAGCAAGGCCATCATTTGTTTGGCGAAAAAAAAGGTGATGACAAAGGAACAGGTTTTTTTGGTGAATTGGGTACTTTTGATAGCAGTTGGATGTCGGTGGTGGAAAGACTGAAAATTATGCCTTTGGTTCAGGAAGGTAAGTATGATGATGATAATTCGGTTGATCAAAGTAAGGATTATTGGAGTTCGGCAAAACTAAGACTTTTGTCTTTAAATCGTTTGTTTGCCGAATCCATTTTAGTTAAAAATATGAACGCGGTCGTAAGAAAGTATGAAGGTAAAATACCAAGCGGTGGTCACCAGGTGTACATTTTGGATAATCATTTGCAAAATACTGTCATTTTGGGGCAGTCTTTGTTGATTGGAAATTGGGCATATTGGGCTGAACAAAAAAATTTAAAACAAGAAGGTGAAGATTGGAAAGAGGTTTTGTTTAAGAAGTATAACAGTCCTTATATTCTTAAATTGTTAAGTGATTATTTGACGGAAAAAATTTCCGGGATTTCCAATTTTGTAAAGGCAAGAGATATTGCTGAATGGAAAACCGTTTTGGAAGATTCCGCTTATTATTTTCAAGGGTATGACACCGGCAGCACCCAACCTTTCAATGATCTTTATCAGGCGTCTTTATCACTTGGCGGAAACGGTATGCGTTTGAATCCTTTGGCCGCCAAATTTAATGGGAATTATTTGGATGCCTTTATTGAGCATGTTACAAAACAAGGCAAACAAGGAGTGGTCTATGATTCTTATCAGTTGGAATTATTACATGTTTTTGCCAATTTACTGGCCACCCACGATTACAGAGGGTATCCGGTTATAGAAGTGCCGGTTCAAAGCATGATGGAGAAATATAAGATGGAAGAAGTTTTCAATTTTAAAGCTTACCGATAATTTTATGCGTTTTGACATCGCCCCACAATTAAATGATGATTTGGATGTTCCGGAAATCCGCGTATCTCCGGAAGCCCTACCTAAAATACCTAATTTTAAAGCTCACCCGGAACCCACGCCCCTACCGGAAAGCATGGAATACCGCAGTTTGAAGTTGCAAGAATCTAAAGCGCTTGCTGATTATATTAAAACCGCGTCAGGAGAAACGATTGATCGTCGCGAGCAACTTTTACAAGGGATGGTTGATCGCGGTAATCGTCATTTGGAGTCAGCACTTTTGGCCGGACAAATTCGTCAAATCGGTGAATTACCGGGGCCGAAATTGAATACAGATTTTAGAGAATTGATTGGGCAGCGCGATACTGAGGGCCGGTTAACAAATTTGAATATGATTTGCAGTTTTTTGGAAAGTCGTGGTATGTCCAAAGTGATTACGGATTTGCAAGAAGGCGATATGGTGGTTTCATTTTTGGCATCAAATAAAGATAATGTATCCATTAAAAAGTTAAATGATAAAATCGGACCAAGTTTAACCGATGATTTTATTGTGGAGCGCAAAAAGGAACTGCGTAAAGTTTTTGGAGCCGATTTGTTGGAATTGGATCAGGATTTTAAACAGGGAATTTTTAAATTAAAACCGGGCGTTGACTTGGAAGGCTTTAAGCGTACTTTGCCGGACAAATTAGGTGGTATTAATAAAGCTTTGACAGCTTGGTTAGAAGGAAAAGGCGTTATTTTGCCGTCAGGGGAACTTTATGAGTTGAGTAGTGGCATGTTTGAAAATAAAATTATTGATTCATCCTTGGGCGCGGCGGAAAGAAATTTTTTGGCAGTGCAAAATTCCATTCAGGGGGCGCATTTGAATCGGGAGAAGACACAGGAGGCGCGAGCCAATGGACAGATTTATGAAACAACTGAACTGAATAATAAATTGGATCAAATAAAAAATTTGCAAGAACAGTTAAAGAGTGTAAATAGTATTACTGATGCGAAAGGTAATGTTTATAATATTTTTGTTGATGGTCAGTTGAATCGTGATTTAATCAGAAAATTGCGTAAGGATGATTTTTCAGTGTCGGATGATGAAAATGAAAAGACCAGAAATTTGCTTTCCCAGTACATGAAAGCCATCAATTTCATTGATTTTTATCGTCCTTATACTTTGGATGAATTGGCGGATGATAATTCTAAAGTTCAGGAAATTCGGGCCAAGAAAGCTTTGGCTGATAAAATTAGGCAAGTGCAAGAGGGCGGTGCCAATCTTGAATTTACTGTAGAGGAGATGCAACTTTTGGATAAATCAATCAGTATTGATGTCAAGGATAAAGATTTTAATTCGGCGGAAATTTTTCATCAAAAAGCGGCTTCTTTTGATACCTGTACTTATTTATCTTTTGATGTGTTGGATATTGGCGTTGATCAATTGCAAGATTATGAAAATCTTATCAGAAAATGGAATAGTGGAGATAAGGGTAATATTCAAAAGGAAATTTTGGCTGCCGGTGATCGTGTAACCAATAATTTGCGTCAATTCCGCGCGACCGTTAAAGCAATTATGGATGAGGCCGGTTTTAATGAAGCATCATATTTGGTGGGCGGCGATGAGTTTGCAATTGCTTTGCCGGTTGATAAATTGCCGGATGATTTGTTAATAAAAATTAAGCAAGCCTGTAATAAATATAATGGGGTGCGGGTTGTGCAAAGTTTGCGTCAGTCGGCGGAAACCGCCGGTTTGGAGGAAAAACACCGCCAACACCAGGAAACTTTACAATCGGCGGAAAGAGGAATTGATGGCGCTAAAATGGTGGAAAAAGAAATCCAAATGTTTAGACAGTCTTATATTCAAAAGTTACGTCAAATTTATGGGGCGGAATATAATGAAAAAGAGCCTGAAATAATTGCTAATTTGGATCGTTTATTAAGTGAGAGCGGCATTAATAATTATTTTGTGAAACAGGCGCCGGGGCAGGAATTTGATACGGTAATATGGGAAAAATTACCTTTTTCAATGGTGGAAAATGATTACGTGCCGGCCTTGAAAAAATGGAAAAATTATTTGGATGCACGTTTTACTTTAATGAATAAATTATAATTTTATGAGAAAAGTATTGCTAATTGTCTCTTTGGCGTTATTTTTCGGGGCGGTATCCTTTATCGCTTTCTATAATATCGCCAACCATGACGAAAATGTCGAAAATATTCCTAATGTTAACGGAATTGTTCAAGAAAATAAGATCCCGGGTGGCGAACCGGTAATTGAGGAAGAACCGTTTACGGTTGGAGATGAGACGCCGGCAGAGGAATTTGTTCCGGGGAATTCGGAAAATTTACCTGATTCGGCTTTTGAAAATTTGAATATTAAAGTGACACAACGGGAAATTATTGCTGATGAAAATGCTTTGCATGTCAGTGGTGAAGCTCGTACCTTTGATTCAATTGTTAACTTTAAATTATTTGATGGTAATGGCAATTTAATGGTGGAAAGTTCCACTTTGGCCAACACCCACGTTCCCGGTGTTTGGGGTAGATTTTCCGAGGTGATTAATTTTGCCGCCCCCAGCACCGTGCGTGGTACGCTGCAAGTATTCCAATACTCAGCCGTTGATTTGCAAGAAATTGATAAAATTATGGTGCCGGTGTATTTCCAATATAATGATCAAATGGAAGTTAAGGTTTACTTCAACCATAATGCCAAGGCCGGTATGCCTGATGAATGCAGCTATACCCAGGCGACCTCTCGTTATATGACTCGCACCACGGGCGTGGCGCGCGCCGCTTTGACCGCCTTGTTGCAAGGTCCGACTAATGATGAAAAGGATAATGGTTATTTTTCCAATATTCCGGTCGGTACCACTTTGAATAGTATTAGAATTGAGAATGGTACCGCTTATGCCGATTTCAGCGAAGAGTTAAATAATACCGGCGGCAGTTGCGCGGTTGGTGGCATTTACGCTTCCATCAATGATACTTTAAAACAATTTTCCACTGTGCAAAATGTGGTGATTTCGGTCAATGGGCGAACGGAGGATATTTTGCAGCCCTAAGTCATAAATTTTTATTATATAATTAAAAATATAAATAATAAAAATTTTAATATGAAAAATTCAAAATTTTTTATACTGATTGCGTTTTTGATAACAATAGCCTGGCCGGCAATGGGCCGGGCTGTTTCATTTTCGGCAAAATATTTGGAAAACACCCGCGTTCGTACCAGTCCGGAAGTATTAACCGATAACATTATGATGACTTTACCCGCCGGCAGCCTGGTGCAGGTTCTGGGGGAAAGTGGCTTGTGGTATAACGTGGAATTGAAAACCGGACAAACCGGTTGGTCAATGAAGGAGTTTTTAAGTGCGGTTGATAATCAAGCATCAACTGAAATGTCTACACCAACCGCGACCGCCGCACCTACCACGGGCTTATTGGGGCGCGTGACCGGTCGTTTATTGTTGCAAGTGCAACAACAAGGTCAAATTTGGTACGTGGATGTGCCTTCGCAAAAACGCTATTTGGTCACTAAAGAACAAGCTTTGCCTTTGTTTCGCGCTTTGTCTTTGGGGATCAGTAATAATGATTTAAGTAAAATTTTTCAATGCGATGGGCAAGTGAAACCGGCCAATGATTTAAGCAATCGTTTGAGCGGTCGTTTATTGTTGGCAGTGGAGGATTTGGGTCGTGTTTGGTATGTTTATCCGCCTCAAAATTGTCGTTACGAGGTTAGAACCGATAATATAATGGATTTGTTCCGCTCCTTGTCTTTGGGGATCACTGATGGCGATTTAAACGCGATTCCGATGGCCAGCGTGGCGGGCGGAGCTAGTTCCACCGCAATTAGTAGTAGTACTGCCAGCACGAGTTCCAGCTCCAGCTCAACTTCCAGTCTTTCCGGCAATTTAAATAGCAGTCAGCCGGCCAATATCAGTGATATCAATCAACCCTCGAACTTGAATTTGGCTGAGGTGGAAGCTTATTGGTTGCAGGAAGTAAATAAATTGCGGGCAACAGCCGGTTTGCGAACTTTGGTCAGTAACAAATATTTGCGAGCGACCGCGCAAGAATGGGCGGTGTATATGGGCCGAGATTTGGGCTATTGCACCCATGATCGGCCGGATGGTTCCAGTATGCATAAATGGATTGATACCAAAAGTATTCCTTGGACGGTTCGTTATTCGAGTGGTGGTTGGAATACCAATTATTTTACGGAAAATATCGCTTACGGTTATACCAATGGCAGTTTGGAAAGTACCAAAAAGATGTTGGATGGCACTTTAAAATGGATTTTGGATGAAGTCAGCTATAATGGCCCGCATTACCGCACGATTTATCATCCGGATTGGAATTCCGTGGGCACGGGTTTTTACTTTCAAAAAGTCAGTGAGAATAATTACAAGATTTTTATTGCTTGGCATTACGGGAGTGTGGATTTAGGGAAATAATTGTGCTATAATAAAAAAGAACATTTTTTACTATTCATAAAAATAAAAAGTATGACAGAAGGTTTTGTAACTTTAACTCCGCCGGTGGAGCGCGGCCAAGAAAACGTGAGTGCCGGTGAATTGGCTAATTTGGTTAAGAAACATTTAAAGATTGATTTGGGAACTTATTTTGTAAGCGGTGACAAGCAACGTTTTTACTATCATGTAAAAGGTAATAACGAGTTAAAGATTTTATTGGTCAGTGATATTTTGGAGGCGGAAAGCAGTGCAAAAGAAAGTGTTTTCAGTCGAAAGGAAACGGAAGAAAAGGCGGAAGATAAGCCGGTGTTGGGGCCGACAGGCAGAAGTGTTCCGGTGCAAGTCCCTGAACATAAAAAAATTGCTTATCGAGATCAACGACCTAAATATGTTTCTTCAAAACCTGCCAAGAGTCAAGCGGAAATCGCTAAAGAGCAGATTTTGTCTGAAAAGAGAAATTACGCCCAAGATTATTTGCGTCAATTGGCGATTGGTCGTCAAATTCCTTCTGATAAATTCCAAGAACAAGTAAAGCAAGAATTGGAAGCGGGTAGAGAAAAGGTTTTAGCCGCATTTGGTGCGGGACCGGATCAAAAATTGATGGAGACCGATCATTATATGGGGATTAACTTTAAAGATGCGTTGGGCTTGCCGTTTGTTTTGATTTTGGATAAAGTGACTTTAAGTGGTGAAGCTGAAATTGAAAAACACGCTCAATATTTATCTCGAAAACAAAGAGCCAATTTGGCGGAAGGAAGAAGTGTGACCATTTATCGGGTTGACAGCAATGCTTTATTAATGGCTCCTTATTTAAGAAACGCCATGAACGGTCATAAGTTTCTTAAATAAGGAACCATTATCAAAGCATTGCTGTCAACCCGATAAATGGTC
>DAIPKK010000051.1:0-4456 GCA_036769805.1 Patescibacteria group bacterium | reverse complement strand
AATGGCGTGAGCGTTTGTTGGAAATCAATAAATTGGCAGCCGATTTTTATCATTATGTTTTGTTTAATTTGCCGGCCGGACAGCCCGGTTTGGAATATGTTAGAAATAAACGAAAGATGTCCGATGAATTACTGAAAGAGTTTAAAGTCGGGTTTGCGCCCGATCAAAAAGATTTGTTGTTGAAGTTTTTGAAAAAGAAAAATTACACTGAGCGTGAGATGTTGGATGCGGGCGTGGTGGCGGGGCAGTATGCGCCTTATTATGATCGATTTCGGGGGCGGGTGGTCTTTCCCATTTGGAACCATTTGGGGCAGGTGGTTGGTTTTACCGGTCGTATTTTGGACGATACTAAGCCATTGGCCAAGTATTTGAACACCGCGCAAACCGCGTTATTCAACAAATCCAATTTGATTTACGGTTTGATTCAGGCGAAAGAGGCGATTCGGCAGACACAACGCGTGATTTTGGTGGAAGGACAGATGGATGTGTTGAAAGCCCATCAATTTGGCTATAAAAACGTGGTGGCCAGTTCCGGTACCGCTTTAACCACCGATCATTTGCGGATTTTAAAACGTTATACCGACAACCTTGTTTTGTGTTTTGATAATGATTCAGCCGGTGAAAAAGCGGTACAACGGGCGATTGCTTTGGCCTGGCCATTGGAATTTAAAATTAAAATTATCAGCATTCCGTTGACCTGCGGTAAAGATATTGATGAATGTTTGGAAAAAAATCCTGAAGCTTGGAAAAAGTTGTTGTCCGAACCTTTGGATGTTTGGGATTTTTATGCCGCACGTTGGGATAAGATCGGTCATGATTTGGATGCTTTGAAAGCGATTAAAGGAGAGTTTTTCAGTTTATTGGACATGATGGGGGCGGGCGTGGATCAAGAATATTTTTTGGATAAATATGCGCAAAAATATAATGTCAGTTTATCTATTTTAAAAGAAGAATATGAACGGCGGGCGAAGTCTTCGGTGGTGAGCGAAGCGAAGCAAACCCAAGTTGGTTTCGCTCCCACAGCGTTGGCAATGTCTGGACAATCGTTGGTTATCGGTCCGGAAGATCACGCTTTATCTTTAATTATGGCTTTGCAATTTAAAATGCCGATGGAAGAAGTCTTTTCTTTTTTACCGATGGAAGCGTTTGCCAATTCCTTTTTAAGCGAGCTTTACAAGCAAATCATAATTTACTATACTAATAATAATTCAAAGACGTTCGGGCATGATTTTAATCAACAAATCAACAATTTTTTGGAATTTTTAGACAGTGATTTACGGGAAAAAGCCCAATCACTGTATTTGTTGTTTACCGTTCAATACGAACAGTTGCCTTTGCACGAACAAAAACATTTTTTAAATGAAATTTTAAAAAACTTGAAACGCGCTTATTTGCGCGCTGAAATGGATGATTTAAAACGACGTTATCAAGATGAGAACGACGCCGAATACGTCGCTCAATTGCAAAAATATTTGCAGGAATTGAATCTTATTAACAAATATAATTTATAAATTATGAGCGCTCTTTCCGCGAACTTAAAAAAGTATGTGGGAAAATTTTTGCCGGCCGGCAAGTCTGAAAAAGCGGCTGCTAAGAATTTAAAAACAGCTTCCAAAAAGACGGCCGGAACAGCCAAGGTGGTGGCGGCAAAAAAAGTGCTTGCTAAGTCTGCCAAGCCGGTGGCTGCTAAAAAAACCGCCGATAAAAAGGTAAAAAGCGCGAAAGCCGCGAGCGGTTCTGTCAAAAAAGATTTAAAACCGACTAAATCGGCGAAAATTTTGAAACCGTTTAAACCGAAAGTTTCCGCCAATAAACGCAAGGCTTTGGCAGCGGAAACAAAAAAGAAATTGGGTGCTAAAGAGAAAACCAGTGGCCAACGTAATAAAAAAATTGGAAATTTAAAGGAAAATAATACTGTCGTAATCAATCCGGTTAAACCGAATGAAGTTAAAGATTTGTTGGGAAGCGGGAAGTTGCGTGGTTTTATTACCGAAGCGGAATTGTTAAAGGTGTTTCCTTATGCGGAAGAATATTTGGATATTTATGATGAGTTTTTGGATGAGTTGGATATGGCGGCCATTCAAGTGATTGAAAATTCGCAAACCGGTTTATTGAAACGCAATCGTGACCAGAAAACCAAACAAGCGGAACGCGTTATGAAAAAAGACGCCGCCGGTAATGATATTCCGGAATTTTCTTTTGATTTCGGGATGTTGGAAGATTTGAATTATGATTCCATTCAGTTATATTTAAGAGAAATCGGGAAAGTGCCTTTGTTGACCGGTGAGCAGGAAGTCACTTTGGCTAAACTGAAAACCCAAGGCGATTATGAAGCTACTCAGAAAATCATTGCCGCCAACTTGCGTTTGGTGGTGTCCATCGCTAAGAAGTTTGTCGGTAAGAGTTTGCATTTGTTGGATTTGATTCAGGAAGGAAATATCGGTTTGTTCCGTGCCGTGGAAAAATTTGATTATCGCAAAGGCTATAAGTTTTCCACTTATGCCACCTGGTGGATTCGTCAGGCGATCACCCGCGCTCTAGCCGATCAATCACGCACCATTCGTATTCCGGTGCACATGGTGGAAACGATTAATCGTTTTACGCAAATCAACCGTCGTTTATTGCAGGATTTGGGACGTGATCCAACCGCCGAAGAAATTGCCGCTGAAATGGGCGAGACCGTTGATAAAGTTAAGAATATCATGAAGATTTCTCAGGATATTATTTCTTTGGACACCAGCGTCGGCGATGATGATGATGATTCCACTTTGGAAGATTTTATTGAAGACGTGAAGAATATCAGTCCGGAACAAGCGGCCCGTTTGGAATTATTGAAAGACTACGTGCGTGAAATTATTAACGAATTATCACCGCGCGAACAAAAGATTTTGGAAATGCGTTTTGGTTTGGTGGATGGCGTGGCGCACACTTTGGAAGAAGTGGGACAGGAATTTAATGTCACTCGGGAACGTATTCGTCAAATTGAGGCTAAGGCTTTGGAGAAATTAAAAAATTCCCAGATTATTGGGAAATTGCGGGATTATTAGAAAATTATCTATAAAGATTCTCCGGAGAAATATCCACGAAAAAGTCTTCCGGAAGTTGTTTGAGGTAAGTGTTTAAAGCTTGGTTTTGCGACCAGGCTTTTTCGTCTATTTTAAACCAAATCAGCCAGCGCCAACGGGTGTTTTTTTGCGTTTGGATGACTTGTTTGTGCATCGCTTGGACGCCGCCATCCACGTTCGTGCTGATTCCGGAGTCAGCGGCGGCGAAACCGGCCGGCATATTTTTCAATAAGATTTTTTGTAAATCATCCCAAGTGTCAGTGGCGATTTTTTCACCGGTTTTGGCATTGTCGTGTTGGTAAATGATTTTTATCAGTTTTTGATAAGGCGGATAATCAAAAGCGCGTCGCCATTGCAGTTCTTCTTTGTAAAAATTCGGGTAATTGTATTGTTTGAGGGCTTGCATCACAAAATGTTGGTTTTGCCAGCTTTGCAAAATCAATTCCAAGTCGTTTTCCGCCGACTGTTGTAGAAGTTGCGCCAGCTGCGAAAATAAACGCCAGTGGCTGTTAAAATCAGCGATGTTGAGCAGTTGATCACTTTGGGTGATGGCAATCGTCTGAAAGTAATTTTTGGGCAATAAACTGAAAATATAATTGGTCGCCAGAATGATTTTTCCGGGCGCATCGTTTAATAAAGTTTGGCGCAAGGTATTTTCTTCTTTTTCCGAATATTGTTTTTGTTCGATGCTTAAAATTTTAGTGTTCGGATGTTTGCTTTTCCAATATTGCAGTAGATTTTCCAAACCGAATTGTTTGTATTGATAGTCCATCTGGTGGCAGCGTGGGCAGCGGTTGTCTTTTAAGGCTCCTTGGCAATTGGGGCAATAAACACGCTTATTTTTTTGATCATAAACGTAAGAAGTTTGGCATTGTGGACAAAGTAAAATCTCTTGGCAGTTGGGACAGTATAACTCATTGGAGAAATGTTTGCGGTTGTGCAAAATCAAAACGTTTTTGCCGTCGTGGGCGGCGGTTTCGGCGCGTTCTTCCAATTCGCCGGCGATGAGCGGATGGTCGTTGTCGCGGCTGGGCATATTGATCCAGCGTTGGCGGGCACTGATTTTTTCCCAATGATTGCTGATTTTCCAAGTTTTACTTTGAGTTTTGGCGCGATAGTAATCACTGAGCCGTGGTGTCAAACATTCCAATAAGCAAGAAATTTTTAGAGTTTCCGCCAGATTGATGGCTAAATCGACGCCGTGATAGCGCGGGTTGGCGTCTTCTTGTTTGTAATCGGGGTGCTCGGTTTGATCAATCACAATTTGTTTGAGATTTCTCCAAGGATAAAACAAGGCCAAGCGCGTGCCTAAAATAATTTTTTTCTCATTATTGACAATCGCTTGCCAGCAGGCGATTGTCAATAATGAGAAAAAAATTATTTTAGGCACG
>DAIPKK010000006.1:0-23043 GCA_036769805.1 Patescibacteria group bacterium | reverse complement strand
CCAGTTTTTATCTATCTTATCGTTTTTATACGAAATTGAAGATCAAGATGCCAGTAGTATCGGTTTAACTGAAAAAAAAGAAGATTATAATCCAAAATATATTTATGATCGGGATTCTGTACAAGAAAAACTTTTAAGCATTCCCGGGATTTTAGCGACCACCTCTCATTATGTTGCTAACGCCAATTTTGTTTATGATCCGGAAAATGATGGGGAAAATGAGGAGAAGGGCGCGTGGACGGTAAAATCAATTAATCCGGAAAAGGAAATGACCGTTACCGGTGTTCACAACAAAATGGTTTCAGGCCAATACTTGGATATTAATGATCGTGATTATATTATGGTTGGTCGTGATATCAGCGGTGGTTTTGGCAGCCCTTATGTGGAAGAGTCACTTGGTGGAATTAAGGTTGGAGACAAGGTGAAATTGATTTTTTCCAACGGCGTGCAACGTGAATATACCATCAAGGGAATTTTTGCCACTAAAAATATGTTGGCCGATATGACAGCTTTTTTATCTGAAAAGGAAATGGAGTCTATTTTGGGGACAAAGAATATGGCATCGGAGATTTTGGTTAGAGTACAAAATCCGGGCCAGGAAAGACTTTATATTGAGAAAATTGAAAGTATGGGTATTTCTGATTTAAAAATGAAGTCTTGGCAGGATTTCTTGGCATCTTCCGCGTCTTTTACCGATAGCTTTATGGTGATCAATTTGATTTTGTCCGGTATCGGTTTGATCGTGGCCGGAGCGATTATTTTTATTGTAATTTATATCAATGTTGTTAATAAAAGAAAACAAATCGCCATTTTAAAAGCGATTGGCATGGAAGCGAAAATTATCGTTAATTCTTATGTTTTGCAATCAATGTTTTATGCGATTATTGGTATTAGTTTAGGTTTGTTGTTTATTTATGGTTTTGTGATTCCATATTTTCTTGCCAATCCCATGAATTTGCCAACCGGTGATACCTCAATTACCGCCAATCCCGATACTTTGATTACGGCCGCCATCAGCTTGATTTCGGTGGCGATTTTGGCCGGTTTTTTCCCGGCGTGGATGGTCAGTCGGGGGCAAATTTTGGATGCGATGCGCGGAGAATAATAATTTTAAAATTTATGTCTTTAATGATTGAAGGTAAAAATATTCAGAAAATTTTTCCCGGCGCGGTGCCGGTGCATGCTTTGAAAGGCATTGATATTGCCATTAAAACCGGTGAGTTTGTGGCGATTATGGGGCGCAGCGGTTCCGGTAAGTCAACCTTGTTGCATCAATTGAGTTTGCTTGACGTCCCTACAGCCGGTGAAATTATTGTGGATAATCAAGATATTTTAAAATTATCAGAACGCAAAAAAACTTTATTTCGTTTGACCCATTTTGGTTATGTGTTTCAGACTTATGCTTTGTTACCCGAATTTACCGCCTTGGAAACAGTGTCCATTCCCTTGATGATGGCCGGTGTTTCTCATGGTGAGTATACTAAAAAAGCTAAAGAGATTTTGGAATTGGTTGGTTTGGGTCATCGCTTAAATCATCGGCCGTTTGAATTGTCCGGTGGGGAGCAGCAGCGCGTCGCGATTGCTCGCGCTTTGGTGCACAATCCGAAAATCGTTTTTGCCGATGAACCTTGCGCCAACTTGGATGTCGGCGCTTCCACCAAAATCATGCAATTGTTTTCCAAATTAAATAAGGAATTGGGACAGACAATTGTGTTGGTTACCCATGAACCCGATGATGAAAAATATGTGGATAGAGTAATAACTTTGGATGATGGCTTAATTAAAAAACAATAATTATATGTCACAAAAAATTCGTAAAGTAATTATTCCGGTAGCCGGTTGGGGAACGCGTTTTTTGCCTGCCACCAAAGCGCAACCAAAAGAAATGTTGCCGATTGTTGATACGCCGATTATTCAGCATGTGGTGGAGGAGGCGGTGGCATCAGGAATTGAAGAGATTATTTTGGTGACCGGTGCATCTAAGCGTGCTGTGGAAGATCATTTTGATTATAATTACGCTTTGGAACAGCATTTGGAAAAGCAAAACAAACCGGAGTTGTTGGCGGAAACACGTCGTATTGCTGAGATGGCGACGTTTGTTTACGTTCGACAAAAAGGACCGTACGGCAATGGTACACCGGTTTTGACCGCACGCGATTTAATCGGTGATGAGCCATTTGCGGTAATGTGGGGGGATGAGTTTTTTCATTCCGATTATAAGCCACATTTACGTCAGTTGATTGATGTTTATGAAAAATATGAGCAACCGGTTTTGACCGGCTATGAAGTATCTTCACGGGATGTGGAAAAATATGGTATAATAGATGCGAGCCTGATTGAAGACGGAATTTTTCAAGTTAAAAGAATTGTGGAAAAACCAAAACGAGAAGAAGCTCCTTCCAATTTGGCATCTTTAGGCGGTTACATTTTGACTCCTGACATTTTTGATATTTTGGCCAATTTGCCTTTGGGTAAGGGCGGGGAGTTGTGGTTAACCGACGCGATTGCCAAACTTTTGGAAAAACGCCCGATTTACGCTTGTTTGGTTAATGGTACTTATTATGATACCGGTTCCAAATTCGGCTATTTGCAAGCAAACATTGATACCGCTTTACGACGCGATGATTTAAGAGATGATTTGTTAGCATATTTAAAAACAAAGATTAAATAAAAAATATTTTATGAATTTGCCAGCTTGGAAAAAACTAACACTTAAATTCTTGGTGTTGTCCGTCATTTTTGTTTTGCCCTTGAGTGGTTTTGGTTGCAAGTTGACTTCTTCGGAGGTGCAACAAAATATGCAAGCCACCACTTTGGAAATTTGGGGTGTGTACATGGATAGCCAAGATATTCGGGAGATTATCAGTGATTATCGAGTTAGTCATCCTTATGTGCAAATTAATTATAAAAATTTTCGCCCCGAGGAATATGAAACCGAATTATTAAACGCTATGGCTGAGGATCGTGGCCCGGATATTTATTTGGTACACAATACCAAGGTTTATGAATACCGCAATAAACTGCTGCCGTTGCCGTCCAGTGTGAAAGTGGCGGTGGTCGTGGAGGAGGGGACGATTAAGAAAGAGAAGAAAGTGGTTTTGCAGACCAATGCCGGTTTAACTATTGGTCAACTAAAAAAATCTTTTGTTGATGTGGTCGCGCAGGATGTGGTGATTCCCAACAGCGAGACCGGAGTTGAGGAAATTTACGGTTTACCTTTAAGTATTGATACTTTAGCTTTGTACTATAATGTTGATTTGTTGAATCGGGCCAATTTGCCGGAACCGCCGGCGACTTGGATGGAATTGCAAGAAATGGCGCCGTCTTTGACCAGGGTTGATGAGAATGATGGAATCGTGCAATCAGCGATTGCCTTGGGTTTGAGTGATAACATTGATCACCATTTTGATATTTTGTCCGCTTTGATGTTGCAAAATGGCACTGTTTTTACCAGTGAATTTAATCAAATGGTGATGGATAAGGTGCCGGCTGCTTTGTCTGATAAAACTGATACTCCGCCGGCGATGAGTGCTTTGGATTTTTATTCGTCTTTTGCTAAACCATATAAGGTTACTTATACTTGGGATCAATATATGGATGAGGCGGTTCGTGAATTTGCCGCCGGTAATTTGGCGATGTTTGTAGGTTATCAATTTCATGAGGAGACGATTAAGGGTTTGTCACCAAAATTGAATTATCAGGTGGCCCCATTACCGCAAGTAAACTCGGAATATCCGGTGAACTATGCTAATTATTGGGTTTTGGGTGTGTCCAAGAAAACTAAATCCGCTGATATCGCTTGGGATTTTGTCCAATTTGCCACTCAATCATCAGAGGCTAAGAAATATTTGGATGCCAGCGGTACGATTACCGCTTTGAAAGGTTTGATAAAAGATCAACAGACCGATGAATTGTCGGTGTTTGCCAATCAGGTTTTAACTGCGCAAAGCTGGTTCCACGGTGAAGATTTTGAAGCGACTGCCGCGATTTTTAAACAAATGGTTGATGATGCCGCGACCGATAATTATGAAAGTATCGGTGCTTTGGTAAAGAACGCCAATTTACAATTGAATAGTATTTATAGATAAAAATAAAATATATGAGATTTTTTAAGTTTGTTGGTTCTGCATTGGCACTGGTGGTTTTATTATTTCCGCAGCTGTCTTTGGCGACTGAAATGACTTGTGTGAAATCAAAAAGTTGCGTTGAGGTTTCCGCTTCTTGTAAGCGTATTGTTTCGTACATAAAATCCACCGAAAATACAACAATAAATTCAGATTCGGGAAATGGGGGTACCAATGTTTCTAGTGTGGATCTTCAAAATTTAAACGAAGTTGATCTGGCGGTTTTGGATAGTGCTACCGTCGACATGAAAGATTTGATGTTGTTTGTTTGTCAGTTTGATGATATCGGTAAAATTTCTGGTGCTAATGATTCAGATAAAAAGGCTGTGTGTGTAAAATATAAAAATGTTGAAGGGTTTGGTTCTGGAGAGTTATCAAAAGTTTTGGATATTCAAGGTTCGTTTTATAAATGTGTTTTTGGAGATAAAATTACTACACGAAAGCCTGTTTCGGAATTGTATATTTGTCCAACGGGGACAAAATGTGTTAATAATTGGGCAGCCGCAAAAACTGATACCACGATAGCCAGTACCTCTTCAGCCTTCGGCTCCGGCAACGTCACCTGCGGAAATCGTACTTTTTCTTGTAGCCGCGGTGGATGGTTTTCCGGAGTGTCTGATCAATGTTATTGTTGCGGTTCTTGCACCCCTGACGATTTGTTAACTGTGGGAAATACGGTTTTGAAGTGGTTATTCAGTATTATCGGGGCGGTTGGTTTAGCAATGTTTGTTTGGGGTGGTTTTAAATTTATTACTTCCGCCGGTTCCGGTAGCGAAGTGACTGCCGGTAAAAAAGCGATGATCAACGCCGTGATTGGTTTGGTGATTATGTTTTCTGCCGGCGCGGTGGTGACTTGGATTCAAGAAAAATTGGAATTGAATAAAGAAGTCAGAATTAATATCAGCAATGCCGGACCGACTTATTCAACAACCACCGGCGGTAGCGGTACGAGCACCACGGAAGTCCACGGTAGCACGAAAATCGGCGAATCTTGTCTGTACAATCAAAGCACCAAGAGCAGTTATTGCGCTGAAGGTTTATATTGTTATTCCATTGATCAAACTAAGGGGGTTTGTTTGCCGCAAAATCCGGAAAAGAGTGTTTCTCCGGGCGGTGATTGTTATGTTTTACCGGGGGATGGCAGCAAAGATATGTGTAAAACCGGTACTTGCCAAGCGGCTGATAAAACCGCCGGGACTAAAGGGACTTGTCCGACAGTGGAAGACAATCCGAGCGTGACCATTGGTGATACTTGCAAAACTGATGCTGAGTGTGCCGGAAAAAATTTGTTTACGGTCAGTTCTACTTGTTATAAAAAATCAGGGAGCGCTACGGGAAAATGTTTACCATCTTCCGGTAGAAATGTTGATGCCGGTGGTTCTTGTTATGTTCTTCCGGGAACCGGAACCAACGATTGTGCCGGATCATTATTGTGTGTGCAAAATCCGGACGCTTCTGATCCTAAGTTAAATCGCACCATCGGTGAATTGGGGGTTTGTTATAATTATAAAAATCAAACTCGTGGTTATGCTTGCAGTAAGAGTTTTGAGTGTTCCAGCGCTGATTCTTGTTTGAGTGTTCCCAAGGCATCCAATCGTTCATATTGTTTAAAAACCGGAACTACTTTTAATGATACGGAAGATCAAGCGTGTGAATTAATTGAATTGTCTGATGGTACTACCGATGTTGACAGTTGTGTTTCCGGATTAACTTGTATGGAAGTTGATGGTTCGATGAAGTGTGCTCGTTAAGGTTTATTTGTCTAAAAGGTAAATTTTCGCTATAATATAGGTATTCTTAATACCCTAATTAAAAAATAAGAAAAAAAATTATGAAGACAGTGAAAAGCTTGGTTTTGAGCATGGTGATGGCTTTGGCCGTTTTTATGCCTTTAGCTGGCGCCAGCGCCATTTCTTTATTCCCGTCCGATGATCCAACCGGATCCAGCATGGCTTCTACCATTGGTTTGTCCGATCGTTCCTTGCCGGAAATTATTGCCAGCATTATCAACATTGTGTTGAGTGTTTTGGGTATCGTTTTGGTGGTAATTATCATTTATTCCGGTATTCAATGGATGACTTCCGATGGCGATAAGGGCGTGAAAGATGCTAAATCTCGCTTGACCAACGCCGTTATCGGTTTGGTGATTGTGGTGGCCGCTTGGGCGATTACCTCTTTCGTGGTGAGCAGCATTATGGGCGCCGTTGGTGACAGCAGTGTTATCTAAACGTTTTATATAAAAAAGGAGAATCATTCTCCTTTTTTACAAGCTTGGATCGTTTGATCCGATTTTGTAAAAAATGAGAATAATAAAAAATCGTATGAATAAATTAAAAAATAAAATCGGAGTTTGGACGGTCGCGGCGGGCGCTTTTTGTTTTCCGTTTGTCGCCAAAGCCACGGAATTGTATAGTCCGGTCAGTAAAGAAATGGATGTTCCCACTATGATTGGCCGTGTTTTGAGTGTGGTTATTGGGGTGATTGGCGCGATTGCCTTGGCGGTTTTTATTTATGGTGGTTTCTTGTGGATGACCAGCGCCGGTAATGGTAAAAAAGTGGAAGAAGGTAAAAGCGCGATGGTTTGGGCGGTGCTTGGTTTAGTGATTATTTTTTCCGCGCGAGCGATTTTAAAATTTGTTTTAGATGGTTTGATTGGTAATAAATAAATTAAAAATATTTATGTCTTTCCGTAAAATTTTAGTGATAACATCAATGTTTTTTGTTTTTATGCCGGCTTTGGTTTCAGCAGTCGATACAACCACGCCCACCGCCACACCGACGACCCCTAAAACAACGGCGAGTTCCAGTACCAGTGATTTTGGTTTAAGCACCAGTGCTGATGCGGCCGGGTTGCCAAAAAATTCTCCCGATTTGATGGGTGTTGTGGCCAATGTTATCGGTACCGCTTTATCATTGATTGGCGTAATTTTTATGATTTTGTTTATTTACGGCGGTTTTATTTGGATGACTGCCGGTGGAGATGCTGGGAAAACTAAAAAAGCTAAGGATTTGATGACCAGCGCGGTGATTGGTGCGGTTTTGATTTTTAGTGCTTACTTTATTACTAAGTTTGTGATTAATGAATTGGTCAGTAGTACCACCATTCAAAGTGGAGGTACGACCACCGGAACCGGCACGACTACCGGGGGAACGACTACCGGCAGCGGTTCAACTCTTTGGGATTAATTTTATTTATTTTATATGAAAAAAATATTTTCCGGCTTTCTGCTATTATTAGGGATTATTTTTTTTGTTTTTCCAATTATGACCATGGCGGCCAGTGATTATGGTACCAGTGATTTGGGAACGCGTCTTGGTTACAGCACCGAAAATGTTAATCAGGAAATCTTGTTGGAAAAAGTCGGGCGCTTTATTTCCATTTTCTTGGGTTTGTTGGGGGTAATTTTCTTGGTATTTATTTTATTTTACGGTTTTCAATGGATGACGGCCGGTGGTGACAGTAAAAAAGTGCAATCAGCCAAAGACGGCATTGTTAATTTGGTGATTGGTTTGGTTTTGGTCTTATCCGCTTATGCGATTACCTCGTTTGTTATTAAATTATTAACCGGTGTTAACCAATAATATGATGAAAAAATATTTATTTGCGTTTTTTGCCTTCGTGTTATTTTTCTTTCCTTTTTTGGTCGGGGCGGCCGGTTTGGGTGATGCCGCTAAAACTTTAGATTCAAGTGCTAAGACTATGGGTTACGCTACCGGTTCCAATGTCAGTTTGGAAATTATGATTGGTAAAGCTATTCAAGTGTTTTTGGGGATTTTGGGCGTGATATTTTTGGGAATCACCGTGTGGGCCGGTTTTCAATGGATGACCGCCGGCGGAAATACCAAGAAAATAGAAGAGGCTAAGGGATGGTTGATGAATGGCGTTATCGGTTTGGTGATTATTTTGAGTGCCTATGCCATTTCCAGTTATGTCGTTTCCACTTTGGTTAATAATTTAGGAACAATTCAATAATATGATGTCAAAATTTACAAAAATTTTTCTGGCGATAGTTTTGTTGTTTAGCTTTGGTTTTTCTTTGTTGATTGCGGAAAATGTTTATGCCACGGATGCTAAAACCAATATTACCGGACGTTTGGATAATGTTGGTAAGGCCAGCGGCTATTCTACCAGCACTTCCGGCGAGCAGGGTTTAGTGACAATTGTCGGCAATATCTTAAAAATTATTTTTAGCGTTTTGGGTGTGGTTTTGTTGGGCTTTGTTTTGTATGGCGGTTTTTTGTGGATGACCTCCGGTGGTAATACCGATGGAGTGAAGAAAGGTAAACAAATGATTACCAATGCTGTGATTGGTATAGTGATTGTGGTTAGCGCTTATGCCATTTCCAGTTTTGTGATGAAGCAGTTGGAATCTTTGAATACCACCAGTACGACCGGCACTTCCACTTCCTTGCCAACGCCTTAATTTTAAAAATAAAAATATGAAAAAATTCTTAAAATATTTAGGTCTTTTCTCTATTGTTGGTGCTGCCTTGTTATTGTTTCCGGATTTTTGTTCAGCTGATGCTTTATTGGATAAAATCGGACAACAAAGTGGCGCCCCGCAAACCGATTTGCCGACTTTGGTGGCAAATATCATTAAGATTGTCTTAAGTGTTTTGGGGGTGGTTTTTGTGATTTTGATAATTATTTCCGGTATTAAGTGGATGAATTCCGATGGGGATAAGGGCGTGAAAGAAGCTAAAACCACCATTACAAACGCCGTGATCGGTTTGGTGATTATCGTTTCCGCTTGGGCGATTACCAATTTTGTTGTCAGTTCAATTCAAAATAGTTTAGGTTCTTAATGAATACCTTAAAAATATCGGGTTTTAGCACCCGATTTTTTTATTGCCAAAATGATTTTTTTTAGTGTAAACTAATAGCAGATTCAGATTTTATTATTAAAGATGAAATATTATGTCAGGACATTCCAAGTGGGCAACCACCAAACATCATAAGGCTAAAGAAGATCAGAAAAGGGCCGGTGCGTTTACTAAAATCGCCAAACTGGTGATGGTGGCGGCGCGTGACGGCGCCGACCCCGCGCTCAACTTTAAATTACGATTGGCCATTGACAAAGCCCGGGCGGTTAATATGCCTAAAGATAATATTGATCGTGCCATTAAAAAAGGCGCCGGTTTGAGCGAGGGTGAAGTATATTATGATGTTTTGTATGAAGCTTATGGCCCGAGTGGCGCGGCGATTCTCATTGAAGCGACCACTGACAATAAAAACCGTACTGCCGGCAACGTGCGTACTGTTTTGAATAAATACGGCGGCAGCCTTGGCGCGACCAACAGCGTGCAATATATGTTTAAACGCAAAGGCGTTTTGGTGATGCCGATTCCGGGTGGTGTTTCCACTGATGATTTGATTTTGGATTTAATTGATCACGGTGCCGATGATGTGCAAGTGGATGAGGATATGTTGGTAATTTTTACGACCGTGGAGAATTTTTTAACGGTTAAAGCTTATTTGGAAGAAAAACAATATGTAACTGAAATGGCGGAAATTGAATATGTGGCTGATTCTGATTTGGAATTGGATGAAGAAAGTTCCGCGAAATTGCAAAAAATTGTGGATTTATTGGAGGAAGACGATGATGTCAATAAAGTTTATACGAATGTTAAAAACTAAAAATCAAAAAACAGTCGGTCCGGTGGTTTTGGGTGTTGACCCGGGGTATGGCCTGGTGGGGATTGGCGTGATTCAAAAACAGGATCGTAATTGGAAATCTTTGTATCACGGTTGCATCAAAACTGATGCTAAAGCTTGTTTTAGTGCGCGCTTGTTGCAAATTTCCGAAGAATTGGGCAATATTATTCGGCAATACAAACCGGAAGCGGCCGTGGTGGAAAAGTTGTATTTTAACAGTAATACGACCACCGCAATTGACGTGGCGCAGGCGAGGGGCGTGATTATGTTGACCTTGTTGCAAAACGGCGTTGAGGTTTGTGAATTGACGCCTTTGCAAGTGAAACAATTTGTCAGCGGTTACGGACGTGCCGATAAAGCGCAGATGAAACAAATGATGAAGTTATTATTGGGTCTTGATAAACTACCCAGTCCCGACGACGCCGCCGACGCTTTGGCTCTGGCTTACTGTTGGGAATCTCATTCCAAATTTTTAAAATTATAAGCGATAAATTATGAAAAAATTATTATTTTTGGCAATTGGCGCGCTCGGTTTTTTACAACCGGTTTTGGCAAGTGCCGCCCAGTTAGAAGCTTTTCGGGCGCCTCATCATTGGTACTTACCCATTAGAACTTTATTTGATTATTTGATGGATAGTGGTTTATCAATGGATTATTTGTATTGGTTTATTTTGTTACTTTTGAGTTTAATGATTGTTTTGATTGCCAATCAATTAATTGGTTTTAAGTTTTTTAATATGTATTTATTGGTAGTGTGGATTTTTTTAGCTACGATTTTAGGTTTGCCTTTATTTCTAATATCATTGCTTGTGTTTATTTTATTTTCCGCCGGTTTAAATGTGTTGTTTGTCAGATTTAAGTTTTTATATTTTTCAAGAATCTCGGCGCATTTAGCAGTCGGGATTTTTTGTATTCTTTTAATTTTATTGCTTGCTTTGCAATTCCGTGTGACCATGGATGGTATTAGTATTTTAAGTTTGATTATTTTATTGTTTTTCACCCAACATTCAACCGTTAAAGATGCTGATCGTTTGGGTTCTGTTTGGTTTTCCTTAGTTTTAAAAAGTTTGGTGATGTCAGTGTTTGTTTATTTTGTGGTGAACGCTGCGGTGGTGAGAGATTTGTTTTTGGATTATCCGGACCTGTTGTTATTGTGTATTCCAATTTTGTTGTGGTTGGGACGAAGAACCGGTTTGCGCTTGATGGAACTGGATCGTTTTTCTCGCTTGATTCGTAAGGAAATGGATGAGGATTATAAGGATTTAATTTCTTAATCTTTATGTTGAAAAAATTTATTCAATTCTGGCGAGCACAACGTAATGTTTTGGGTATTGATGCCCGGGATCTTTTATATGTATCTAGAAATTCTAAGCATTCGATTTATTTGGCCGATAGCAAGCTGGCTTCCAAGAGGGTTTTGAAAGAGAATAAATTGCCAAGTAGCCGTGTATTTGCTGTTATTCATAATCGTCAGGAATTGAGAGATTTTGATTGGTTAAGTATTCCTGATTCTTTTGTTCTAAAACCAAATCGTGGTATGGGAGGGGCGGGCATTCTTGTTGCCTTTAGAAAAAAGGGGGATTATTGGCTTTGTGCCGGTGGACGAAAAATTGATTTGGAGGGGTTGCAAACCCATATTATTAATATTTTTGATGGGCTTTTTTCATTATTTCATCAAAAGGACATTGCTTTTTTTGAAGAAAGAATTAGCATTGATAATTATTTGAAACGATTTTCGTATAAGGGAATTCCTGATATTAGAATTTGGTTGTATAATTATGTGCCGGTGATGGCGATGCTTCGTTTGCCAAGTGTCGCTTCCGGTGGGAAGGCGAATTTGGCGCAAGGTGGAATCGGGGTTGGTTTGGATTTGGGAACAGGGCAAGGATTGCACGCAATTGTTAAGGGGAATCAGGTTATTGATACCATAAAAATTGGTAAAACGGAATTTTCAATTCACTCGATTCGTATTCCTAAGTGGAAGAAAATTTTAAAATTATCAATTGAAACCGCCAAGGCTTGTAAAATAAAATTTACCGGTTTGGACGTGGCGATTGATAAGAAAATCGGCCCCTTGATTTTGGAGGTAAACGCTCGTCCCGGTTTGGAAATTCAAAACGCCAATATGTCCCCACTGAAGGAACGTTTACAGCGTGTCGCTAATTTAAAGAAAGTGACAACCGAAAAAGCTTTAAGTATTGGAACATCTTTGTTTGGGGGGAGTGTTGAGCAAGAAATTGAATTATTGGCTGGTAAGGAAATTATTGGTTTAAAAAACGAAGTCGAAATTATCGCTGAGGAAAAAAGTATTGCTAAGGTGGCGGCCCGCGTTGATAGTACCAATGCCTACACCGTAATTGACCGTGATTTGGCCATGAAAACCGATTTGAAAGAATCCCTGGAAATTTTTAAAGAATTCAGTGAAACTTGTCCCTGTTATGATCAGGTGAAAATTGATCGTTGGTCCAAGGATGTGATGAAAAAAGTCCGGGAAAAAACCGATTTGATTGAAGATGTAAAAATTGTTCAGACCAAGCATGGCTTGGTGGCTCGGCCGGTTTGTCGCTTTAAATTAAGAATTTCCGAAACCGAATTTAACGTTTCCGCTTTGGTGATGTCTCGCAAGCAAGCGGCGCACAAGATTTTGTTGGGGCAGGACGCTTTAAAGCATTTTTTGTTTGATGTTAATAAAAAAGACAATTAATTATGGTTTTGAGCGCTCAGCAAAAAGCTTGGCTGGAAATGAATTCCGATTTTGTCGTGTCTTTTGATTTGCATTATCATCATTTGGATGATTTGGAGAGCGTGGTTGAGAAATTTTTAAATGATTGTTTTTTGGATCGTCATCAGAACTTGTCTTTTATTCATGGACATGGCACCGGCGCTTTGCGCAGCAAATTACATCAAATTTTAGAGGGGCATCCCTTGGTTAAAGAAACTTGGATGGGCAATAATGGCGGCATTACTTACGTTATTTTGGATTTATATTAAAAAACAAAAAATGAAAGCGCTGATAATTTCCGACACGCACAATAATTTAGTTAATTTGGAAAAAGTTTTTCGCGCCGAGCAAGACGTGGATTTTTTAATTCATTGCGGGGATGTTAATGATCCGGAAACTTTGGAATATTTAGTTGGCAATTTTAACAAAGAGATTTATTTATCTTTAGGAAATTGCGATCAGGCTTTGTGGTATTGGTGGCAAAAGAAAGACGCTAAGCCGGAGCATATTCATGTTTTTAAAGAATGGGGTGAGGTGGAATTCGCCAACCGACGCTTTGCTTTTTCTCATTATCGTGAAGCAGTGGAGCATATTCGTCAGCAGTATGACGCGGTTTTTTATGGTCATAGCCACCAACCGTTTATTGATGATTTGCAGGGCGGGCATTGGTTATTGAATCCGGGAAACGTTGCCGGTTTGTATTATCCGCCGACCTACGCCACCTGGGATTTGGGGAAAAATTTTTTTCAACTGCATTTGATTAACAATTTAAAATAAAAAGTATGGATCAAGCAATCATTCAAAAAAGTTTGGAAATTTTTGAACCATTATTGAAAAAAGTGGGTGCGGAATTGCGCCGGAAGTTTTTAAATAAAGATTTTCAAGTCAGTGAAAAAGCCAAACAAGAGTTGGTCACTACCGCCGACAAGCTTTCAGAAAATTATATTTTAACAGCCATCAAAGAGAATTTTCCCGATCACCATATTTTGAGTGAAGAAAGTGGGGAAGTGGAAAATGACAGTCAATCACCATATTTGTGGGTGGTTGATCCGGTGGATGGGACGACCAATTTTGTTTATCGAAATCCGTTTTTCGCGATTTCCATCAGTTTGTTTTATGCAAAAGAAGTGGTTTTGGGTTTGATTTATAATCCGATTTTAGAAGAAATGTATATTGCCCAAAAAGGCGGCGGCGCTTGGTGCAATGGGCAAGCACTGCGCGTCAGCGACGAGCAATATTTGGAAAATCTTAAAATGACTTATTGTTACGGTGCCGGCAAAAAGAGTCGGATGGATGCTTTGAAATTGCATTGTTATTTTAAAGAGCATGGTGATATTCGGCAGCTTGGTTCTTCGGCCTTGGAATTGGCGTTGCTGGCGCGGGGCGTCACTGATGTTTTTATGGTGCCGGGAGCCTTGCGTTGGGACGTTGGTGCCGGTGTCTTATTGGTGCGCGAGGCCGGTGGGAAAGTAATAGATTTTCACGGTGAAGATTGGCATTACGATAGCGCCGACATGTTAGCCGGTAATGGCAAGAGTGAGCGGAAGGTCTTGCCAATTATTCAAAAATTGTTGTAATATAAAAATAGTTTTCAATTAATAATAAGATATTTTTATGGCTAAGTTTTTCGCGTTTTTCGCGGTGTTAATTATCGGTGTTTTGGGGATTGGCGCTTGGTTTGTGTATAGCGCCACTGCTTTTCCAATGGATGATTGGCAGGGGACGGTCCAATTGGAAGTTGAAAGCGGTAAGGTTTATGTGAAACAAGGTAATTTGGATTATCAATTGGTAAAAGAAAATATGACTTTGCAGGAAGGTGATAGCGTGAAAACCGACACCGACGGCAGCGCCAACATTGTAGTTGGTGAGGGCGCGGTGATGCGTTTGGACGCCAACACCGAGTTGACCATCGCCCAGGCCGATATGGCTTCAATGTGGGAACAACAAGTGAATGTTAAAGTCAGCGAAGGTAAAATTTGGTTTAGAATTTTGAAGTTGTTCAATGATCAATCACAATGGGAAGTGGAAACTCCGACCGTGGTCGCTACCGTGCGTGGCACAGCGTTTTCGATCGGGACCGAAGAGTTGTTCGTTGGTGAAAGCCAAGTCGCGGTAAAGGATAAGCGTTTGGGAAATCGCGGTAAGGAAGTGTTGGTTGGTTTGGGAGAAGCGATGCAATTTGCCGGTGACGGTCGTGACACCTTGCAAAAAATTAAATTGGGACGAGATAAATTGGATGACAATTTAAAACAATGGGTGGACCGGAATTTTAAAAATGACGGTAGTTTTCAAAAGTTGGCGCGGGAACGCGTTAATACTCGATTGAAAAAATATATGGGGGCGGAGCCTGGGACTTTGAAATATAAGTTACAGCAAACCGCTGAAAATATTCGCGAGAAATTTATTGATGATGAACAGACTAAAGCGCGTTGGGAAAACTTTAAGCAACAACGTCGTTTGGCTGAAGGAGCGTGGTTGGCGGAAAAAGGTGATGCCAATCAATTGCGTGATTTCTTGAAAGATCAAAAATTGGATAAATCGTTGCGTGAAAAAGTTTTGCCGGAATTGTTGGGTGAGGACAAATTGGATTGGAAAAAAATTATGCCGGAACGTGAAATGCCCGATCGCATTTTCGACTGGAATCAATTTGATAATACTTTTGATCGTTTGAATCGTGATTTGGATAATTTGGATTTCAATTTTGATATGAGCGGGCTGGATGCCTGGATGAAATATCAAACCGATAATCCGGAGTATTTCCGTTTGATTAAGGCTTATACTGATAAATGGTCCAATATTGATTATACTGATCCGGCACAAATCCAAGCGATGTTAAACAGCCCGGAATATTTGAATTTGGTGAAGTTTTTCAGTCAGATGTCTGAGGACTTACAATTGCAACGACAACCGTTGAATAACGATCTTGAATTATTAAATACTCGACCGAGCGCCACGACAGGAACGGATGAAACCGTTGCCACCACCGGCGAAGAAGTGCCAATGGAAACATTGGAAGAAGGACAAACCCAAGCCACGGAAGATCCTGCCCCGATCGAGCAGCCGATTGAAGAGGAAACGGTTTTGGAATTTAATCTCTAAAATCGTTTTATGAAAATCAATAAGCAAACAATGTGGAAGTGGGGAGTTGGCTTGTTTATAATTTCTTTGTTGTCGGCTTTTTATTTGAATGATTCTTGGAAAGTTTCCAATGAGAAATGGTGGGATAAGTATTTCGCTTGCACCCCGTCCGAGGTGAGCCAAGATATTGTTTTGGTGGAAATTGATGATGCCAGTTTGGCGGAATTTGGTATTTGGCCATGGCCCCGCACCGCCACCGCCGCTTTGTTGGAAAAAATTCAGTCCGGCGCGCCCGCCAAGATTGGCGTGGATATTAATTTTGTGGAAAAAACCGGTACTGAAGCGGATTTAACTTTGCAACGTTTTTTTAATGAAAATGAAAATGTTTATATTCCCATTGAGGGCGAAGGTTTGCGTTTGAATGATAATCAATGGTTGGCGCAGGGTTTTATTCGTCCTTATTATTTGTTGGGACGTGCCCGCCAGGGTCACATTAATTTTATTAACTCCGATGACAATGTCGTTCGGCAGGTACCACTGAGCGTGGGTAGCGGCGCTGATAAATATCAATCTTTCAGTGAATTGTTGGCCGGAAAAACTTGGAATAATGTCACCAACCGCATTTATTTTTGCCCGGAAAAATATTTTAATCATCTTAGCGCCCTTGATGTGATGAATAAGTTGAGCGCTGAAGAATTGCAAGAAAAGTTTGCCGGCAAAGTCGTGATGGTCGGTTTGACCGTGGCGGATTTGCACGATTATGTTTATACGCCATTATCCAAAGGTGATTATATGTATGGGGTTTATTCCCACGCTAACGCCGTCAATACTTTAATGTCCGATAAACAATTCCAGGATTTGCCATTTTACTTGGATTTCTTGCCGTTCTTTTTTATTCTATTGGGATTTTTAATTTATTTATTGTTGACCGAATACTATACCATCACCAATGCTTCGGTTTTGGGCTTGTTATTGTTATCCACTTGGTGGGTGAATATGTTGCTTTTTGATAGCGGTTGGCGCTTTAACGGTTGGTATTATATTGTCGGTTTGGTTTTGATTTATTTGTATGTTTTGGTGGTTCATTATATTTTGTTGTTTTTCGCCAAGCAGGATTTGCGTCGCACTTTCGGTTTTTATTTATCGGAAAGTGTTTTAAATGAATTGATTAACAATCCGGATTTGGTGAAGTTGGGGGGCGTTCGTCGTCACATGACGGTTTTGTTTTCCGATTTGCGCGGCTTTACTTCTTTGTCGGAAAAATTAAGTCCGGAGCAGTTGGTGAAAATTTTGAATATTTATTTGACTGAAATGAGTGATGTCGTTTTGAATGAAAACGGTGTTATTGATAAATATATGGGTGATGCCATTATGGCTTTTTGGGGCGCGCCTTTGGATGATAAACGTCACGCCTTTAATGCTTGTTTGGCCGCTTGGAAAATGAAAAATTTATTGGTGGAATTGAATAAGAACAATGCTTGGCAGGAAGATGTAATTTTGAAATTGGGCATTGGCGTGAACAGCGGTGAAATGATTGTCGGGAATATGGGGGGCGCTAAGCGTTTTGATTACACGGTGATGGGCGATAGCGTCAATCTTGGTTCTCGTTTGGAAGGTTTGAATAAGATTTATGGCAGTGAAATCATTATCAGCGAAAGCGTGCATGCTCAAGTGAAAGATGAGTTTGTTTGCCGTGTTTTGGATAAAGTGGCGGTGAAGGGGAAGACCGAACCGGTAACCATTTATGAATTGTTGGGTCCGGTGGCGGAGGCGACGGATAAAGCTAAAGCTTTTGCCACGAACTTCGCGGCGATGTTTGATAAATATTTGGCCAAGGATTTTTCCGGCGCTTTGGAGTTATTGGAAAAGATGCCGGCGGAGGATTTGTCCGTGCAAGTCTATTTGGATCGTTGTCGTGAATATTTAAAAAATCCCCCGGCCGAAAACTGGGACGGGGTGTATGTGTTGAAGACGAAGTAAAATTGAAATAGAAAAAACCGCCCTTTTCGGGGCGGTTTTTTTGTATATTTCAGTATATATCTTAAAGACAATTATACCTCAATAATCACCGGCAAGACCATCGGACGACGTTTGGTTTTCTTGTATAAGAACAAGCCCAATTCATCGCGGATTTGTTGCTTAATGATGTTAATATCAGTGGGCGTGGCTTGACTTTCCACGATCTTTTTCACTTTTTTACGGGCTTCATTGAGCAATTCCTTGCTTTCTTTCATATAAATGAAACCGCGGGAAATAATATCCGGATTACCGATTACGGCGTTAGAGCTGTGTTTGATGGTGGCGATCACCACGAACATACCGTCTTCGGACATCATTTGACGATCACGTAAGACCACTTCGGAGACGTCACCGACGCCCAAACCGTCAACCATCACATATTCCGCCGGAACGTAAGCGCTGGTTAATTTACCGATTACTTTTTGGGTATTGCCCAAGCGGGAAAACTCCATCACTTGGCCGTTGTCCGCCACAAAAATATTACTTCGTGGCAAACCCAAGTCCGCGGCGATTTCCGCGTTGGCTTGCAACAAGAAGTGATTGGCTTCAATCGGAATATAATATTGCGGTTTAATTAATCTTAACATCAATTTAATATCTTCCTTTTTGGCATGTCCGCCGGCGTGAATATCCATTAATTGATAATGAATGATACGCGCCCCTTTGCGAGTAATCAAATCTTTCAAACTTTGAATGGTGCGTTCATTTCCCGGAATGACAGAGGATGAGAAAATAACCGTATCACCTTGTTTAAAGCTCAACACTTTATGTTCTTCCGAGGCCATCTTCATTAAGAAGGCGTTCTTTTCGCCTTGCGCGCCGGTCCCGATAAACACCAATTTATTATCCGGATAGTTGGCGGCCTCATCATTTTCAATTAAAGTTTTTGGTTTCATTTTGATATATCCCAATTGGTGGGAGATTTCCACGTTGGTTTTCATGGAGCTACCTTCCAAAACGATTTTTCGATCATAATCTTGGGCCAATTGAATCAATTGTTGGACACGAGTAATTTGTGAAGCGAAGGTGCCGATAATAATACGACCCGGCGCTTGCTCAAACACTTTGCGCAATTCTTCGCCGACCACTTTTTCGGAAACTTGGTGACCGGAGCTTTCGGCAGAGGTGCTGTCGCCCAAAAGCGCCAAAACCCCGCGATGCCCGATTAAGGCCAAACGGTTTAAATCGGCCGGCTTGCCATCCACCGGAGTATAATCAAACTTATAGTCACCGGTATGGAAAATCGTTCCCAAAGGCGTTTTTACCACCACCCCGAAGGTATCGGGAATGCTGTGGTTTAAACGGACAAACTCAATAATAAAGTTTTTACCCAAACGAATCACGCTGTCATCATTGACCATGGTGATTTTCAGTTTCGGTAAACCTTTAAATTCGGAGTAGCGTTTTTGAATAATGCCGGCGGATAATTCACCGGTAAACATTGGGGGATTGCCCAATTGCGGCATCAGGTGCGGAATACCACCGATATGGTCGTAGTGACCGTGGGTGATAATTACGCCTTTAACCCAATCCATTTTGTCTTTCAAATAACTGATGTCGTTGATGATGTAGTCAATGCCCGGCATGTTTTCTTCCGGAAATTGCAAACCCATGTCAATCAAAATGATTTCATTGTCGCATTCCAGTAAGGTCATGTTGCGGCCGACTTCTTCCAATCCGCCCATCACGATAATTTTCAATTTCGGCGAACGAAACGAGTCGCCGGTTCGGTGCGTCTTATAACGCCTTAATAAAGGCGTGTTGGCGCTGTTTTCTCTTTGAATCATAGAATTTCTTAATACTTATAGAGTAAAAAACTAGTTAGTTACCATTTAATTTGGCTTTTTGATTTTATGTACAAGTCGCCAAGAATGTTCCAGCGACCGGCATAATTATTGATGAACATGTTTTGATAATTTTTAATCTCATTGTTCAAGGCATACAAATACTTCGGTGAGTACAAGAACAAAGCGGCATTTTCTTCAATAATCAATTTTTGCAATTCCGCGTATTTCGCTTGACGTGTTAATACATCATGCGTTTGGCGGGCTTCTTCAATCAAGGTATCAATTTGCTTATTGGCCATTTGAGATAAGTTTAATCCCGGATAGTCAATTTGCGTGGAATGCCAGAACGGAAATAAATCCGGATCGGCCCCGATATTTTCACCGTAAATGATTGCTTGATAATTTCTTTCTTTAATCACTTGTTTGATTTCCGTGGTATCAATAGCTTGGATTTCCACTTTGAAACCGACGCTTTCCCAAGCGGCTTTCAAGGCGTTGGCTACGGATAAAATTTCTTCGGTATTGGGAATGCTGATTTTTAAAGTGGCGTCGGTGGCGGTACCATTGATGGTTTTGCGCCAGACATTGTCTTCACTTAAAGTCCAACCGTTATCAATCATCAATTGTTTGGCTTTTTCTTGGTCAGGGTTTTGTTGAGCTAAATCTTGGCTCCAGGCAAAATTGCCGGCCAAAATCGGTCCGCCAACGGTTTGAACATTATCTTTCAAGACATCATTGATGATTTGATTTTTATCAATCGATAAGTTTAATGCTTGGCGAAAATAAGCGCTTTTGATTAAATCATCACTTTTAACATTGTAGAAAAGCGCGGTGTATTGTGGCAAAGTCAATTGATAAACGGATACGTTGCTTTTGCCGTCTTCCACGAATGTTTTTTCTTTGAGCGGTAAATTGCCCAAAGCATTAATATCTCCTTTGACCAAAGCGTTGATGGCGGTTTGTTGGTCATCGTAGAATTTAAAAGTCATTTGTGGAATATACGGTTTTGGTCCGTAATAATTTTCAAAATAACTTAATTCGTAGTTGGCGATATTCCCAAAACTGTCTTTTAACAATTTATCAAATTTATATGGACCGCTGCCAATCGGTTTGATGTTATATTGCGCCAATGGGAAATTGGCCGGACCGATGTTTTCCCAAATGTGGGCCGGTAAAATGCCAACCGTAAAGGAATGGATGAACGGGGCGTAAACGCTGTCTGTGGTAAAACTGACGGTTTGATCGTCCACGCGATCAACCTTGATATTGGCCAAATTCAGGTATTGCGGACTCTTATATTCCGGATTTTGGATGAGATTATAGGTAAAAATCACATCATCCACAGTTAGGGGTTCGCCATTATGAAAATATAAATTTGATTTTAAAGTAAAAGTATAGGTTTTGCCATCTTCGGATATTTCGTATTTTTCCGCTAAATCAGGAGTCAGTTTCAGATCTTTATCATATTTTAATAGGCCGCTGTAAATTAAGCGACATAAATCCGCGTCCGTCCCATTGCCGGTGCTTAAGACCGGATTGATATAAACCGGATCCTGCACCATACCTTCAATGATTGTTCCCCCGAAAGCCGGTTTTGCTTCGCTGTTGGCTTGATAGAAATAAACCAGCAACCAAACGCCGGAAATCGCCATTACCAAAATCAAAACATCAATCAGGAGGCGTTCCCAGGTATTTAAATATTTGCCGATATGGCTTAACTGCTTCCAGGTAGGGAGCTTCTTTTTGTTCAAGGATTTGAGAAGTTTTTTGTCCAGATGTTCAAGCGGGTCTTTTTTCTTGCTTTTGAAGAAAATCACAAAATAAAAATTTTAGGTAGTTAAAGACAAAATCCTGTAAAACAAGGTTTATTATGATAAATAAACAATGCTGATCGCTGATCCGAAGAATATAATGGCGGTAATAATGGTCAGTTTAAAGAGAATTTTTTCTACGCTGCGGCGAGTGCTATAGATATTGCCTTCTCCGCCGAAAGTTTCACTCAAACCGGCCCCGCGGTTTTGCATAAGGATCATCACCATTAACAAAAGGGCGGCAATCAATTCGGTAATTTCTAAAATACGAAGCATAAAACGATTTTTAAGAGTATTTATAGCTGTAATTAGAATATCAAAGCGATTATTAAAAGTCAATAAGATTTTCCTTGACATTGAAAAAGAAAATGTATAATATGAATAAGAATTTTTGAACATCGTGTAAAAATTTTTTATTTTAATAATAATCAATTAATGATTATGGCCAGCAATATTTTAAAGATTGAGGACTTGAAATCGGGTTTGACCGTTAAGATTCATCAAAAAATCAAGGAACAAACCGCTAAAGGTGGTGAAAAAGAGAGAATTCAGATTTTTGAAGGGATTATTATGGGGATCAGTAAGAACTCCATGACCGTTCGTAAGATCTCTCATGGCGTCGGCGTGGAAAAGATTTTTCCTTTGGATTTACCGGCGATTGATAAGATTGAATTGGTAAAAGAGGCTCGCGGCACTGTTCGTCGCGCCAAATTGACCTACTTGCGCAAATCCAACCGCGTGATGCGCGAAAACTAGGATTTTGAAGACTTTGAAGATAGAAAAAGTCCCCGAAAGGGGGCTTTTTTGGTGTAAAAAAATCCCCCGCGACGTTTTACCTTGGTGGTAGCGCGTGGCGGGGGAAGAGTGGGGAAGTTTGTTTTTTGTGGGGATTATTCGGCGGGCGTGGCGGGGGGTGTTAGGCTAGTGAATCTGCAACCATTCGCGTTGCAGTTCTTTATAAAAGATAATCAATTCTTCATCTTCTTTTGAGATATGACCTCCTTTTTCTAAGATTTGGGGTACCTTTAAAACAGATTCTATTAACTTGTCGGGATTTTTGTACCAACAAGCTGCCAATGTAAAACGATAAATTAACCATGATCGGAAATCAGGACTTGCATGTAAATTACTAAAACAATCCTTGAACAATATATCTCCTAATTTTAATGATTTGTTTTCATTATATATTAGGATTATATTTGGTAGGTGTGTTGGCGTGGTGGGGAATGAATTTTTTTCTTCATTCCTTTCTGCGATTATCATTTTAGCAGCCAATTCACTTAAGAATAATGGTTGGGTTGTTAACGGTATTTTTTGCTCGTACGGCTGAAGTGCTACAGCATGGACCAGTAAATCGGGAATCTCAAACTTTTCAAGGGTTTCCTTGATTTTTGAGGCGATTTTTTCAGCCGTCCAGAATGCGTCTTCTTCGGCCTGCCTTTGTAGTTTTTCGGTCTCCTTTTGTCGCGATTCCCGGAATTTTTCTTCCCGGTATTTTTCTCTCTCATCACGTTCTTTTTTTTCTCGAGCCTCTTTTTTGATTTTGGCATCATGCCGAGAAAAGAGGACCACGACGAGGATCGGCACAACCAGTGCCACAATGATCATGACAACCAAAAAATTGATTCCTAACATGACTAACCAACCTTTCTTATTTCAATTTTGCGGTTAAATTGTTAAACAACTACCATATAATATAGCACATTTTGGGCTTAAAGTCAATGTTTTTGCAATAATATTAAAGCAAAAATGGGGGAAAATGAGGTTTTCCCGGTTGAATTTGGGGTTTATTTGGCTAAGGATAGATGAAAATTGTTTAAAATCATTCCTGCCGTAGTCGAGATCC
>DAIPKK010000050.1:0-4848 GCA_036769805.1 Patescibacteria group bacterium | reverse complement strand
CTTGGGTAGTTTGGTAGTGCAGGTGGCCGGTGTTTCTTATACCATGGCCGGTCCGAATACGTTTACTGTTAATCCGTTGTCTGCTCCTAATGATTATGAAATTACGGTTGATCCGATTGCTGATTTTGGTGGTGGGCAAGCGGTTTTAGTGGTGATTGATGCCGATGATTTATCCGCGCCGGTGAATTCCATGCCTACTTATTATTATGTCTTTGGTGCGGCCGGTGCCGGCTGTCCGGTTTGTGATGTTTGTCCAACCTGTCCGGCTTGTAATTCTTGTTGCAGTGGCGGCGGTGGTTCATGCGGTGGTGGCGGCAGTTCAACTTTATATCCGACCATTAATAATCAACAGGTTTATCAAATCGATGAAAATAGCGTTTTAGTGACGTGGTTTAGTAGTGTGTCCGGTGACAGTCGTGTTTATTATGGGACAGATTCCGTGTTGGCTCCGGATTTGAACATGGAAAATTATGCTTATGATTATCAAACGATTATTACCGCTGATAATAAAACTTATCATTCCGTGACCATTGATGGTTTACAAGCCGGCAATTTATATTTCTTCCGCCCGGCCAGTTTGATTGAAGGTCAAGTTTATTTTGGCGAGGAAATGATGATGACACCGAAATTCTCTTCCGTGACTGTGGTTAATCAAGAATTTATTGATAAGACTTGTCCGGTTTGTGCTTTAGGTTCTGTTTTGGGATGGCAAGAAGAAAAAACTTCTTCCGTCACTTGCGAACCGGTGGTGACAGAAAAGGTGGTGATTCAAGATTCCTCTAAGTTTATCAGTGGTAGTACTTTAAAATTGAGTGAAGTTAATGGTTACAACTATGAATTGAGCGCCGAATTGATGTCCATCAATTTGTTGGCCAATAATGAATTGGTTTTGCGAGGCGTGGGAAAACCAAACACCGAATTTATTTTAAACTTGGAACCTCAATTGGCAATGTCGCCGGTTAAGGTTAATGAAAATGGTTTGTGGGAATTCAGAATCGCTAATTTACCGGAAGATAAATTGGGTGCTTATAAAGTTTATGCTTTGGAAACCAATGATGCCGGAATTTTGGTGGAAAATTTGATCGGTCAATTTAATGTTCGTAAGGCGGTTATGACGGAAATGTCACAGGCCGGTATGACGATTGTGGAAAGGGTTAATCAGGAAGTAGCGCAAATGCAAGCCAAGGAAACCGTTCCTTTGTACATTTATGTTTTAGTGAGCGTGACGTTGTTATCAATGATGTATAATTTATACTTATTTTTAAAACAAACCAACAAATAATAATAGTTTAAAATAAAAAATATGAGGCGATTTATTAAATTAAGATCAGTGTGGAGTTTGCTCATGGGATTGAGCGTGGCTTTGCTTATGACGGCCAACGGTGTCAGCGCCGTTCAACCGCAAACCATTAATTACCAAGGCCGTTTGTACGATTTAACAAATTCGCCCTTGTCCGGTCAATATGATTTTCGTTTTAGGTTATATGATGATGCTTTGAAAACCACTTTGTTGTGGGGGCCGGAAGAATTCACCAATCAAAGCGTGGTTAACGGTTATTTCTCCGCGCCTTTGGGAAGTATTGAGAGTTTTTCCGCCGCCGGTTTGGATTTTACCGATCAATATTATTTGACTGTGCAGATTAAGGAAACCGCGGCCGGTGTTTGGGATGATGAAACTGATCCGCCGGTGGCTTTCAATTCTTATGCTTACAGTTTTAATACTCAAAAATTGGATAATCCTGATGGTTTGGTGGATATTGGTTTGGGGATTATCGCAGGTTATCAATTGGCTGCTGCGGAAACCGCTTTGGCTATTAATACGGCGCCGGGTTTTAACGGTACTTTGTTAAGTTTGGCGAATGACGGTACCGAGGTTTTAAATGTTGCCGGCGATGGGGAATTGCATTGGATGGACGGTGGATATAATAGCGCTTATTTTAATATTGAAAATTTGGTCAATCCTTATGCCGGTGACCCCTCTATGTCAGGTATCTTTTTGGATAGCTCTGACGATCGCAGTACGATTTTTGGTAATATCGTTTATATTCCTTCCAATATCGGTATCGGAACAATGACTCCAACCACCCGTTTTGATTTGCGCGGGCCGATGAATCTTGGTGGACAATCAACGGCGGCTCTTTCACCAATGGGGGACGGACGTTTATATTATGATAATGATACTCAAGATTTGATGTTATCTAAAAATGGTGGCGCTTATGAACCGATTATGACCACCGGCGATCAAGTTTGGCAACAAAATTTATTGGTTTTATCGCCAACCGATCCATTGGCGGAAAAAATTGAAATGTCCAAGTCGGTTAATAATTTGATTGGCATGAAGATTACCAATACTAATGACGTGGATAATTATGCCGGTGCCGTGATTGAGTTGAAAGGCAGTGGCGCTGATTACACTAATAATCTTTATTTTGGAAAATACGGTGATGGTTTTTGGGTACCGTCTTGGGCCGGTAATGGTGTTTTGGCGACCGATCAGAGTTTGGTGATCGCGGCGGTTGATGCCGCTTCGCGCGTGAGTTTTCAAGTTGGAGGTGGTTATACCACGCCCAGCACAGTGGCGTATTTTGATACGAAAGGTTTGAATATGTTACCTTATGATGTCGCTTCCGGGGCGACCGGTAAAATTAAGTTTTTTGAATTGGCGGCTAATGGCGGAGATGCTGTGGAATTGCGCGCCCCCGATGATGTTGCTGCCAGTTTTGCTTTAACTTTACCTGAAGATGACGGCACTGCCGGTCAGGTTTTGGCGACCGATGGTAATGGTATTTTGTCTTGGTCAAGTGCAGCGGCCGGTGGTGAAGTCAGTGTTTTGAATGTCACCGCCACCACGTTTGATGGTAATTTTTCTTATTCCGGTGATACCGGTTACGCGGCCGCCAACGCGGTTTGCGAAGCGGAATTTCCCGGTAGTCATTATTGCGTGACCAACGAAGTCATTACGGTGATTCGTACCGGCGATATTTCCGGTTGGTCCGGAACCGCTTGGATCGCTGAAGGTCCTCCGGGATACACGGCCAATTCCAATGACTGTAATGGTTGGACAAGTAATTTAATGACCGGCTTGGGAGCTTTTTGGGAATTTAATAACACCAGCGGCGGTATGGGTTGGTTAACTAATTGCGCCAGTGTGAAACCGGTGGCTTGTTGTCAATAAAAATTCGTAAATAATAATATTTAAAATAAAAGTTTATGAGTAATTCACCTAATTATCCAAGTAAAATGCCAAAGATGATTGGACGTTTGTCTTTGCTGGCGTTCGGGTTACTGTCGTCTTTGTTTTTATTTGTGAATTTTGCCAATGCCGCCACGCAATGGGTAAACAATCCGGCTTCTTGTAATATCAGTGATCCGACGAATTTTCCCGGGCAGAATTGTTCTCCCAATCGCATTTGCGGTGATAGTGGGGGAATTGCTCAATGTTATAATACTGCCAGTTTATTGCCACCGGCGGTGAGCGCCACTTCCAATACTTTGTATTCGGCGACTTATCCTAATGGTGGTTATATCATTAACTGTTATGTCGCCGCTGATGGTGCTGCGCCGTTTTGCGACAATGCCGGTGCTTTTTGGTGTAACCGTAGTAATACTTGTTATACTACGCAATTGCGTGATACCACTTGTACCGCCAACACTTGGGGGACGGCCACTTGCGGTGCCTGTCGTACCGGTTATGCTGATTGTAATGGCGACTTGGGGGTGTGTGAAGTTCAGTATAATGTTACTGATTATCCGGTCGGGACCAATAATCATTATGGTGCCAGTTGTTTATTGGGTGATGTTCGTTGTGATAGCGGTTATTATGATTGTGACGCGAGCGGTGTGGCCGTTGGTAATGGTTGTGAAGCGGTGCGTACCGGCGCTTGTACCACCGGTGGTGGTTTGAGCGGAACTTGGTCTTGCTCGGTTGATGCCGGCGGTTCTTGTACTGATGGTGCTTCCAACTACACTTGTGTTTGTGTTCCGCCAAAACAATATTTTGAAACCGGAACAAAAGCTCAATATTTAACCAGTGATCCATTGTTGTGGGGCGTGCAATTCGGCACCGGCCCGTTAATCACTTTTGGAAACAGCAGTGATGAAGAATTATTTATCGTTAATAACGATGGTAGCGTGGAGTTAGGGCAAATCAGCGCTCCGGCCACGACCACCAATAAATTATATAATATTGCCGGCAGCTTATACTGGAATGGTGTGATGATCGGGGCCGGCGGGGGTGGTATGAGTGATCGTATTCAGGATTTGGATAATAGCACTTATATTGATGTGGATACCACTGATGATGGTTTAACCAACCAAATTATTGGAAATGTTGAAGGAGTGGATATTTTAACTTTAGGGAGATATGTCAGTATGATTGGTAGTTCCAGCGCTTACGAATCGGAAATTCAAATTTTTGGTGGTGATGCCACGCCAGCGGGAGATATTGGTGGCGGGGCAGTGGTGATTCGTTCCGGGAATGGTGATACCAGTGGGCAAGGTGGTAGTGTGAACATTCAAAGTGGCAGTGGTGGTACTGACGGTAATGGTGGTTTGTTTACCTTTCAAGCAGGTAATGGTGGTTTGAATGCCGGGGCCGGTGGCGCGTTTGAAATGTATGCCGGTAGTGCTTTATCCAATACCGATATCGGTGGTTATATTACTTTGCGTGCCGGTGACGGACAAGTCGGTGGACAATTATATTTATATGGTGGTAATTCCAATGTTCCCGGCAATAATGGCGGTAATATTATGTTGCTTCCCGGTAATGGCGGCGTGGGTGGTGCCAATGGCGCAGTACTTGTAAAAAGTCATGATGGACATACAGGAAATTTGCTTTTTGATGAATTG
>DAIPKK010000049.1:0-4855 GCA_036769805.1 Patescibacteria group bacterium | reverse complement strand
ATTTCTCCTTCTTCAATCCCTTGATAAAAATACAAACTCAAATCAATCTTATCCTGCACCGCTTGAATCGCTTGATCGGCCACGTAATTAAAACCGAAAAAAACATTAACGGAAATCAAAGCCAGCAACAAAATTATAATGGACACCACGGACAAACCGAAATTTCTGAAAAAATGCTGGGCCGCGAATTTTATCATTCTGAAAAAACTAATCATATTTATCTTTTAATTTTTATTTTAAAAACTATAAAACATAACGACCGACTTTCTGATCATTCACCACCTGCCCACCGTCCATGGTAATCACCCGTTTACGCAAGCTGTTAACGATTTCCCGATCATGCGAAACCAAAACCACGGTCGTGCCAAACTGATTGATTTTCAATAACAAATCAATAATCTCTCTGGTATTTAAAACATCCAAATTTCCGGTCGGTTCGTCGGCGAACAAAATTTTCGGCCGATGAATCATGGCGCGCGCGATGGACACCCGTTGCTTTTCACCACCGGACAATTGCCACGGATAACGATGATGCTTGCCTTCCAAACCCACCACTTTCAACATTGAATCAACCAAAGAATTTATCTGTTTGCTGCCCACCCCACACACTTGCAAAGCAAACGAGACATTTTCATAAACGGTTTTATGAGGCAACAATTTAAAATCTTGAAAAATAATACCGATTTGTCTTCTCAGAATTGGAATGTCGGATTTATGAATATCACTGATATCCCAGCCGCCGATAATAATTTGCCCTTCGTCGGCTTTTTCCTCCGCCGTCAATAATTTGATCAAAGTGGTTTTTCCGGTACCGCTCTGCCCGACAATGGACACAAACTCCCCCGGCGTGATATGCAGCGACAAACGATTGAGCGCCACCACGTCAGGATCGTAGAACTTGGAAACTTGCCTCAACTTAATCATATTTTTATTTTAAATTTTATTTTTCCGGAAAAATTCCTATTCCACGGGAGTAACTTCTATATTCTTTAATATACCATGTTTTAAGCTCCAACCCAAGGCCTCAAAAGCGACCACATCCAAATCAATCACGCGATTGGGAAAAATATTACGTTCCGGCCCCCAATCATTAACCGTCACGACAATACTTTTGCCGGTATCCAAATCCGTAACATTCAATTTTGTTCCCTTAGGATAATCCGGTGAGGCGGCACACATACAATCTTTATATTTGTACCAAGAAGCATCACCAATAGACATCATATTATTGGCCAAAATCACATACAAACCCGGCTTACCGGCATAAAATGATACTTCCTCCAAACTCAAAACCGTAAAATCGTTCACCGCTAACCATTGATTTTTTCCACTGTCAAAATAAAAAACTTTTTTAATGGTATTGATAGTATCGCCGGCGGCGACAAACTTATCCGTCTTCAAAGCGAGGGTGGCGGGGGTGAGCCCATTCCACTCCAAAACGTTGGACACCGGACGCCAGCCACTCGGGAAAGAATAACCGTAATGCATATACAAAGCCCAACGTAATTCCGCGGTGGACGTCGCTTTATTAACGGTAATTTTCAGTTTCGGATTTATTGATTCCAAATTTTTGCCTTTTTCAACATAAGCCGAGCCCAAACTCATCGGGACGCGCGGATTCTCCGCCAAAACATTATGAGTCGCTAAAAAAACCAAGCTTAAAGTCAACAAAGACGCAAAAAATTTGAAATTTTTCATATTATACTTTATAATTTTTATGTTTCGCCACTGTAGCTCAGTCGGTAGAGCAATCCCTTCGTAAGGGAGAGGTCGTCAGTTCGATTCTGACCAGTGGCTCTTTTTTATTCTTACCTATTAGTATAGCAAAGATTCGGCATCTACGCCATTGATATAAATCTCAATATCGGCTTGGCTTTTTTCAGCGTCAATCACTTTGGTCACCTCAGCACTGAACATTGAATCAACACCATCAATCAACTTAATGATGTGTGAAGCTTTATATTCTGTTTTACCATCTTCGGTTTGACGCAAGTCTTCCAAATAAACAATATGATAACCGTAACGAGTTTGAAAAACTTCACTGGTCTGTCCTTTTTCCATGGAATTCAATTTTTCCACAAATTCCGGAATCATGTCATCGGAAACAAACCAACCCAAATCTCCACCGGTTTCGGCGGTACCGTCATCACTGTAAGCGGCCGCCAAACTCGCAAAAGTTTCACCTGCTTGCAATTTTGTCGCCACTTCATCCATCGCTTTTTTAGCCAACATATCGCCTAACTTATGAGACAAAACATAAACACGCAAAACGCGTCTTTCATAAGTATCTTTATCAAAACCATACATTTCATAAATACTGCTGACCGTGTCCGCCAATTCCTCTTCGGTCACGCTTTCCTCTTCACCCTTGCCTAAAACCATCTTCCAGGCAGCATCATAATCTTCTTGGGTAACGGATAAATCATAACGATCGGCCAAAACCTCAACCAATGACGATTGCAAAGCGCTACGCAAAATTTCCTGTTTCAAACTCAATTCATCCATTCCTTCAATTTGACCGCTCTCCGCCATCAATTTTTGCAAAGTATTCCAATCAGTCAAATAGTCATAATAACTGTAAGAATAACGATTCACTTCCATTGCCGAAAACGGCAAAACTTTTACAATCGCTTGGACGGTTGGACTGGTCCAATTGTAATGTTTCAAACCATAATTAAAAATCACTAAAGCGACACCAACAAACAAGATCGCCCCGGCCAACAAGCCAGCCACAAATTTTTTCGTCATACTGTTTTTCTTTATGAATATTGATTAATTAAAAAAATACGACCACCACAACTGTCCTTGACTGCGCCAACGTGATTCCGATTGTTCAGCAGTATCATCAATAATTGACTTATCATTATCAATATCTTTTTGCAAATCTTGATAAGGTGTTTCCACTTGCAAAATTTTATCAACCTCATTTTCCGTCAATACGACCGCTTTTTCACCTTGCAATTTCATGTCTAAAACACTCTTCGCTTCCAAAGCCAAATATTCATCGGATTCATAATAATTGATTAACGCCAGCTCATAAGTGTGCTTATCTTCCAATGATTTAATTTCCGCCTGCAAAGTCTCAACCTCGCCGTCAATGGAACGTTTCTGCGAAAAATCTCTGGTAAAAGATGATAAAAAGACCAACAGCAAGGCGGTTAAAATCACAAATAAAACTTGGCTGTTCAAAATTTTAAAAATTCCGGTCATTTCGGAATCATTAAGATAACGGCTTTCACCGACTTGATGATGATTCAACAAACTCATATCAATTTTTATCTTTTAATTCTTTGCGTAAAAATTCCTGCCACGCCCGCCACCCGCCGACGCGCCGCAATTTCAAAACCAAATCCGCCAGCGCATCCTTATCATAAGTACGCAACAAATCTTCCCATTCTTTCAAATTCTCCGGTAACATTTCATCCTGAGGATCATTGGAAGTCCGTGCCCCACGTCCCTGCCGATAAATGGCGGCCTGAGTTTTTTCGGGCTCGGCCAAATAATCAAAGCGCAAAGACATTGTCCCGTTCGGCAAAAATATCCTTAAAGATCCGCAATTAAACAAGGCTTTCATCAACCAATTACTTTCCACGAAAATCTCCTCCATCTTATCCAAATCCAAAATGGCGATTTGCCTGTTAAACACCGATTGCTGACTGATATCAATCAAACGATAATTGGTCAAAACAAAAACCGTGTTATTCCATTTCCAACTGCTGATAAACAAAGCGACCAAAGCACTGACAATTAAAATAATTACCGCCACCCACGCCCACCAACCCCAATCGTCACCGAAAAAAATCGCAATCAAAAAAGCCGCCAAAATGAAGACGGCCAATAAAACATAATACCAAAAATAACGAATTTTATGTTGTTGATAAACGGAAACAATTTCCTCTCCCGGATCCAATTTAAACAAACGACGCAAACGCGCACTGTTCATATTATTTTTTTTCTAATTTCAAAAGTCTTCTTACCCCATTCCACAAAATCTGATTGGGGCTGTTGTCTTTCAACCACACATTCCACAAAGTATTCATCGGAGTGGACATAGCAACAAAATATCCCAAGGCATCATCATAAAAATGCAATAAAGTATCAAATTTGATAATTTGCTGATAATGATCATCACCAATTGATTTTTCTTTGTGCCACAGCTGAATCAAACGCTTTAATTGACGAGTATCCAACTGGAATAAATAAGTCGGCCGAGCGGTATTAACAAACCGCCAGACCAAGCCGTTGCTGCCTTCCACCGGATCAACTTTCAGTTTGAGAGGGCGAATTCGCGGCATATAATTTGTTAGTAATTTAAAATCAACTGTTACGTTTTAATTATAGGTCAAAAAGACCGATTGGGTCAAGAAATGATTGACAGCTTATGTCTTTTGTTGTAATTTAAAATCAGGGATAATTGTCTTGAATTTTGATTTATATTCATAGTTAAATCAGTTAATCATATAAATCCTGGTTCAAGACAATTAACCACTAACCACAGTTTTTTAACATTTTCACCCTTTTTGGAGGTTTATCATGATGGACCCTATCCAACGCACCCAAGACCGTTTAGAACAAGTTTCCCCCTCACCACCGCCGGTAATTCCGGTCGTGCCGAAAAAAGACAACTCTCCCATCCCTGGATTGGAGGAAGGTGAATCCATCACTCTTCGTCACGGAACGACCATCCCCATCTCCATTGAGGTTCCGGGACAAGGAAAAACGCCGGCACCCAAAAACAACATGATTCTGGACATTCGCGCTGGCATCAGCATGCACCGCTTGGACAACAAGCTGGTCATTGAACCGGTACCGATGAAACCGCTGTCCTTCTGGAGACTCCCTTTCCTGTTACTGT
>DAIPKK010000048.1:0-4909 GCA_036769805.1 Patescibacteria group bacterium | reverse complement strand
AAGGTTTTGGCGGATTTGGCAGCCATGGCGAAAAAGCCGGCAATGCCGGTGGCTCCGGTAAGTGCGCCCAGCGACGATAAAGAAGAAATGTTTGATATTAATTCTTTGAAAAATTTTGCGCCGGCCGCACAGGTTTCCTCAGCCGCGCCGGCGGTCCCTGCGGCCACTCCGGTTGCTTCGATCACTCCCGTAGCACCGGCCGCATCTGCGGAAATAATGGAAGTGGATTTGGATGCTTTGGCAAAAGAAGAAGCGACGGCACCGGTAGCGCCGATTACGCCTGTCACGCCGATTGTTAAACCGGTTAGCGAAGCGGCCAAGATTGAAGCGGAATTGGAAGCCAATACCATTGATTTGGATGCGGAATTAAAAGAAGATGGAGAGTTGCCGGATTTGTTTGAGAGTGCCACACCGGCTGCCGCGAAAAGCCCGGCAAGTGCGCCGTCAGTGGAAACATCCGATGATTTGGGCGCCTCAAAATTGAGTAAAATCAAATTGACAAAAACCATGGGCGGTGAAGAGAAGCGCGTGGCGACTGTTCAAAAATTAATGAAGACCGATACCATTTATAATCGTGCCGATAAGAAAGAATTAAATTTAAGCTCAGTCAGTGGTGATAAAAAATTAAAGAGTCCGGCGGAAGAATTGGCGGAATTGACTTTGGAAGATTGGTCTCGCTTGGGGGATATTCCCAGTGAGCGTGCTGAAAAAATCAAAGAAAAAATCGCTGCTTTGGGTACTAAAAGTATTATTGATGAAGTTAAAGGTTTAAACGCTTGGCGCAGCAGCCAAACCCACCAGGCTTATTTGGATTTGGGGGTGGCGGCGATGTTATCGGAAAAAGGTTTGGATGAAATCGTCAGCGAGCAAAAAGCTTTGAATTTGGAAGAATGGTTGACCATCAACCAATTAAATCGTGAATTAATGATTTAAAATATGGCGCAATACGTTGTCCCACAATTTATTACGGTGGAAGATAAAATTCTAGGACCGATTACCGTTCGACAATTTTTGATTTTATTGGTGGACACCGGTTTGATGTTTGTTTTTTACAAGTTGTTTGATTTTACTTTGTTTTTGGCTTTGGCCATACCGGTGACCGGTTTTATGATGATTTTGGCTTTTGTTCGAATCGGTGGGCAACCTTTTCATTTTTTCTTGTTAAGTATTTTATCCATGTTGAAAATTTCTCGCGTGCGCGTTTGGCAGGGCAACGCCAAAGTGATTATGGATTTGGATTATGCCGCCAAGAAAGAGGAAGAAGTGGTGGTTAAAATTAAAAATTTTGACGCCTCGCGTATCAGTGAATTAAGTAAGACCGTGGATACCGGTGGAAAGTATAAACGTCCTTAAATTATTCTTAAGTTAAAATAAAATGAAAAATAAAGACAATCACAAAAATCTTTCCGCCACGCAGCACAATATGTATATTGCCGCTTTGCGCAATAACGTGGTGATTTTAAAAGACGGGGGTATGCGCGCCGTGATTGAGGTTAACAGCATCAACTTCGGTTTGAAATCGGAAGAGGAGCAAGTCGGTTTGGTTAATTCTTACGTGTCCTTTTTGAATTCGATCAAATATCCTTTGCAGATTGTCATTCAGTCCAGAAAATTTAATGTTAGCGCTTATGTCGCCAGTTTGCAGGAACAGATAAAAAAACAACCCAATGATTTATTGCGCCGTCAAATCCAAGAATATTCGGAGTTTATCGTGGATTTGGTGGATATGAACGATATCATGTATAAAAAGTTTTATGTTGTTGTACCTCACACCGAAGAAGAAAATTTTGAGGTGAAAGGAATGATGACTCGTTTTTCGGAATTGTTTATGCCGGCGGCAAAAATTACTTTATCGCAAGAAGTTTTTTTGAAAAAGCATCGTGATTTGATGATGCGCGTCAACAATGTGATGTCCGGTTTGGAAGGAATCGGTTTGAAAACCAAGTTGTTGAATACCAATGAACTGGTGGCGATGTATTATAATATTTATAATCCGCAAGATGACGCCGACAAACCACCGATTGAAGATTTTACCAATATGCGTTATGACGTGGTGTAATTAGAAAAATTAAAAATATATAAATTATGCTTTTATCAAGTAATTTCAATCCGCAGAATGATCCCAACGCCCCGGTGCAAGATCCGGTGGAGCTGGAGCGTCGGCAGCGGGAGCAAGCCGAGCTTTTAGCCAAAGCCGGTGAAAAGGCGCCTAAGACCGGTAAGGAAGTTCGTCAATTGGCCGGTTATGAAGAAACCTATAAAGAAGGCATGGTGACAATTTTGGATTTGGTGGCGCCGGCGTACATGGAAGTCGATCCGCGTTATTTGCGTTTGGGGAATAAATATTTGAAAACGATTTTTGTCGTCGGCTATCCGCGTTATTTGACGGTCGGTTGGTTCTCACCGATTATCAACATGAGCGTACCTTTGGATATTGGCATGTATTTTTATCCTTTGGAAATCAGTGGAGTGTTGGAACAAATGCAACGTAAAGTCGGTATTTTGCAAGCGCAATTGAGTGAGGATGCCGAAAAAGGCGCACCTCGCGATCCGGTGCGTGAAGTCGCTTATCGTGATTTGGAGCAGTTGCGTGATGATATTACTCAAGGTAAAGAAAAGTTTTTTCAATTCGCTTTGTACGTGACGATTTACGCTGATGATTTGAAAGGCTTGGAGCAAATCACTTCCGATGTGGAGCAGGTTTTTGCCACCAAGTTGATTATCACCAAGCCGGTGTTTTATCAATCGGAACAGGGTTTTAATTCCACAATGCCTTTGGGTAATGATGAATTGTTAATCAGTTTTAATATGAATTCCTCACCGATTGCCGCGTCCTTTCCGTTTATGTCCGCGGATTTGAGCAGTGATAAAGGAATTTTGTACGGCATCAATCGTCATAATAACAGTTTGATTATTTTTGATCGTTTCAGTATGCCGAACGCCAATATGGTGGTTTTCGCCACTTCCGGTGCCGGTAAAAGTTACGCCGTTAAGCTGGAAATTTTAAGAAGTTTGATGATGGGCACGGATGTCATCGTGATTGACCCGGAAATGGAATATCGTGATTTGTGTGATGCTGTCGGCGGAACATATATCAATGTGTCTTTGTCTTCCAGAAGTAAAATCAATCCTTTTGATTTGCCTCGTCCGACCGGAGAATCAACCAGCACGGAAGATATTTTGCGCAGCTCAGTCATTACTTTGAAAGGTTTGTTGCGTTTGATGTTGGGTGATTTGACCCATGAGGAAGACGCTTTGTTGGATCGCGCGTTGTTGGAATCTTATGCCAAAAAAGATATTAACGCGCAAAGTGATTTGAGTCGCATTGAGCCACCGACCATGATGGATTTGGAATCGGTTTTGGATGGTATGGTGGGCGGTGATAATTTGAAAAAACGTTTGTCAAAATTTACCACCGGTACTTTTTCCGGTTTGTTCACCAGTTTGACCAATGTGAATATGGCCAATCAGTTGGTGATTTTCAGTGTGCGTGATTTGGAAGATGAACTGCGTCCAATCGGTATCTATACCATTGTCAACTATATTTGGAACGTCGTGCGTTCGGAGCGTAAAAAACGTATTTTGGTAATTGACGAAGCTTGGTGGTTGATGCAACGTGATGACAGCGCCAAATTTATTTTCGCTTTGGTTAAACGTTGTCGTAAATATTATTTGGGAATTACCACCATCAGCCAGGATGTTAATGACTTTTTGTTATCGCCTTACGGTCGCGCGATTGTCACCAACTCAGCGATGCAACTTTTGTTAAAACAGAGTACGGCCGCCATTGAAAATGTGCAAAAGACTTTTATGTTGACCGAAGGTGAAAAATATTTGTTATTGGAGAGCGCGGTTGGCGAAGGGATTTTCTTTGCCGGACAAAATCATGCTGCCATCAAGATTATTGCTTCACCGACGGAAGATCAGTTGGTGACCACCAATCCGGAACAGTTGTTGCAAAAAGAAGCGGCGAAAAGCGCGGAAGCGGCCAATGTGGAAGAAATAGAAATCTAAAAAACTTCTCAGCTATTAATAATTTAGAAATTATATGTCCAAAATCGTAAAAATTATTTTAATCGTTTTGTTGCTGGCCGGTATCGGGCTGGGCGGATATTTTGCTTATAATTGGTATGTGAACCGGGAAGTCACTCCGACCACTGATGAAACGGTTAATCAACCGATTGATCTCGGTAATGGCGAGGCTTTGGACAATGCCACTTGGCAAGATTTGGCCGGTGAAGACAAAGTGATTGATAGTGGCAGCTTTAATAACGGGACCGGTGCCGGCAATTTGACCGATTCGGAAAAAGTTGTCGCTGATAAAGCGGTTTTACAACAAACAGCGCGTTATTTTGTGGAAATTTTCGGTAGCTATTCCAGCGACAATGATTTTCAAAATTTAAAAGATTTGCAACCGTTAATGACATCCACCTATTGGGCAAAATGGGAAAAAGATTTGAATACTATTACTTCCGATAAGGATTACAGTGTTTGGTCACAAGCGATGAACGCGTCCATTGATAGCTATTCCGCGACCGCCGGTACCGTGACTGTTTTGTGCAAGCGTGGGGAACGTCAATCAAAAAGTGAAAAGGAAAATATTTTTTATCAATCCGCCCAAGTTAATTTGGTGAAGGTCAATGGTTCATGGTTGGTGGATAAAGTAACGTGGGTTCAATAAGAGCGCCTCTTAATTTTTCTTTCGCCCTCCTGGTCCGAACGGAAAATTTTGGGTTCGTTTTTGTTGTCCGCCGTCTATTAGCTTGTGGAGGTAAAAATTTGAAGGTGAGATGGCCTGGTTTTGCTGAAAGCAAAATCCGAGCAGTCTGTTCGAGTCAATCGTTTTGAATTTGTAAAAGACAAAACGATGACGAGTTTGCGAGGAAAGGCCAATGAACCTTACAAATTT
>DAIPKK010000047.1:0-5261 GCA_036769805.1 Patescibacteria group bacterium | reverse complement strand
TATTCGGTAAAATCACCACCATTTCTTTTTTAAAATAAAAAAAGCGCGGCAACCCGCGAATCATTATTGAAAAAAGAAATGGTGGTGATTTTACCGAATATCCGTTCGGTTTATAATGTTGGATCAATGTTTAGAACAGGTGATTGCGCCGCCATCAATAAAATTTATATTACCGGTTGGACCGCCACCCCCGAACATCCCAAAATGGCGAAAGTGGCGTTGGGGGCTAATCAATCAGTGCCGTGGGAATATTGTAAATCAGATTGGCGCTTGATTGATAAATTGAAAAAACAAGGTTATTTTATTGTCTCTTTGGAATATAATAAGGAGAGCATGGATATTCGGACGTGTGGAAAGAAAATTAAATATCCGTTGGCGTTGATTGTGGGCAATGAAGTGACTGGCGTTTCGCAGAGTTTGTTGCAACGCAGCGATTTGATTTGTCATTTGCCAATGCACGGTATAAAAGAATCGTTAAATGTGGCGTCAGCGGCGGCCGTGGCCTTTTATTATTTACGTTATTTTGTTTAATATTTGAACAAAAATGCTGTTCAGCTGGACTTGCTTTTTTTTATTTTTTAGCATATTATTACAATCCCAAAGAAGGAGGGTATTATCAATGACTAAACAAAAAGTTTTTTTGCGAAATCTTCCATCCGGCGCTAAAAAGCGGGCGGATGTCACCATCGGTATTTACCGTGAAGGAGATCAGATGGTGAAGTTAATACAGGAAGGGAGGCAACGTTATCGTCAAATCAATCATAGCCCTAAGGAGCTTTTGAGTGATGAGTTGTTTCAACGTCTTTGGAATCAACACAATAAAATTCGTTTGGTTAAAACGGAGTATTTGTGTTCATTGTTGGGGACGGAAATTCACATTTCTCAATATCACGCCTGCCTGGAAGGGATTATTGTAGCTAAGGGGCCATATATTCCTCGTGATTGGCCCATAGCCAATGTTGATTTTAAGGAATACGCCAAACACATTCCCAATGTCGGGGAGTGGGCAGAGATTTTGTTCTAGTTGTCCTCACGGGAGAGCCGCGCGCTCTCCTTTTTTATTATTGATTTAAAATCAAGAAAATCACGTAAGCGACGTAAATCAACACAAACATTCCTCCTTGCCATTTTTCAACGACCCGTTTCTTGCCGATAAACATAATGGCGAATAATAAGACAGTTGCCAAAATAACCATTGCAATATCAAGATTGGATTTTTGCGTGAAGACAATCGGATTGATTAAAGCGCCCACGCCCAAAATCCAGAAAATATTAAAAATATTTGATCCAACCACATTACCGATGGCAATATCAGTTTGTTTTTTATAAGCTGCCACCGCCGAGGTGGCCAATTCAGGCAGAGAAGTTCCTACCGCCACGATTGTTAAACCGATTAATGATTCACTGACATTTAAAGCGGTGGCAATGGCCACGGCGCCGTCCACCACCCATTTGCCACCAAACATTAAACCAATCAAGCCCAAAATAATATAAATGATTGATCTTGTCGGTGACAGTTGTTTCAGGCTATTATCTTCCGTGGATTTGTCACCTTTACTGATACTGATAATGTAATAGAAAAAAATAAGAAAGAAAGCCAATAAGACAAAACCATCAATTCGGCTCAATATGGATAAAGGCGCCCCATCAATCATTTGGTCATTTACCAAAACTCCCAAAACCAAAATAGCCAATAAGCTAAAAGGGATTTCTTTCCAAATGGTATTTTTTTGAGTCATTAAAGGATAAATCAAGGCGGAAACACCAAGAATCAAAAGAATGTTAGCGATATTACTGCCTAAAATGTTACCAATCGCCAATTCGTTACTGCCGCTTAAGCCGGCCATAACGTTTACCACCAATTCAGGGAGTGAGGTACCGAAAGCGATAATCGTTAAACCGATGACAATGTTGGAAATATTAAATTTTTTAGCGATGGAAACAGAACCATCTACCAATAAATCCGCTCCTTTTAATAGCAATGGAAAACCGAGCGCGAAGAGTGCGTAAATCAACATAATTTTAGGTTTTTTATTTTAGATTAGGAATTATAGACCGCATTGATTGGTAAACGCTTCGCAAGAAGGAGAGATTGACATACAATTGATTTTTTCATTGTTCCATTTGGTACATTCAGACATGCAGGAATTGTAAGAATCGGTTTCCAAAGCTTGGCTGGCGCCCGGTACCAAGGAAATACATTGTAAAACATAATTGTTACAAGCGGCGACGCAGTTGTTATCATTTTCCGGAGTGGTCGGCGCGCTGCTTGGTTGACGACATTTTTTAGCCAGTTCGTCGCAGGTTTGAAAGTTTTTCAAACAAGCTTTTTCCAGGTTAGTGGCGTTTTGACATTGATATAAACAATCATTTTCCGTTAAACTGGCACATTTTGGTAAAGCGTCGGCACAAACTTCAGGACAATCATTATCGCGAGCATCAGTCGTGGTGGTTTCAACCGTTGGTGTGTCGTTGCTTGGTTCTAGAGTGCCGGGAAGAATATCGGGTGTTTCATTTTTTCCACAGGCGCTTAAGCTCAAAATACTTAAAGCGAAAATTGATAAAATTAAAAATTTTTTCATACAGATAAAATTAATTTTGAGGTTTATTGTAAGCGGAAAGTTCTGGTGATGTTGGAAACTTCGTTGCGGCGATCGGCCATGCTGTCATTGGCGGCGAATTGTGACATATCGTAGGCGAAAACATATTGACTGTTTTCTCCCAAATAACTGGGCATCGGGCCGCCTAAACTTTGTAAGGCATTCCATTGACTTGGAGTGAAAATGCTGATGTTGAAAATGGAATCTTGGGCCGGAAAACCAAAATCAATGGAATCGGTTGAGCCGATTGGCGCGCCCCAATCAATATTACGGCTGATAGCACTGTAACCTTGCCAGGTACTTGGAAAAGTTAAAGAAAAATCATAAGTACTGTGATGATAAGGAATGGCCACGGGTGGTTCATTTAGCGGGGGATTGTCAATTTGTTCGTCTGTTTCATCGGTCGGTTCATTGATTGTCGGTTCTTCCATGATTGGTTGTTCAATGTTGACCTGAGGAAGATCGTTGGTCGTCGGTGTTTTGTCTTGTAAAAAATAATACAAACCGGCACTGGCCAATAAAATGGCAATGACGATTAATAAAATTACGATAAACATGGTGTTTTTTGAAGAGCAATTGCAGTTTTCACCGCATTGACAATTGTCATTACATTGACAGTCAGATTTTTTTTCCAAATTTCGGTTTTCCATAGGAGAGTGTTTATTGATTATTAAAATTTTTGTCTATGCGTTGGTTTAAGAAAAAATCCTTTTGGCGGACGAATGTGGGTGATGGTGCCGAAATCTTCTTTGCTGGTATTCATTAAACATTCCGCTTGCCCGTCAATTTTTATTTTTATAAAACCATTATCAAAAGGGATATTTTTTCTTTTTAGAAATTCTTTTAAATCCTTTCGTTGGTAATTGTTTTCATCTATTTTCAGTAAAATTTCCATTTCTTTTTTATTTAAACGAATGGTTTCCTCGGTTTCTTTGATGATTTTTTCGGGCGATTTTTTGAGCAAACTACTTGGATCACCCGGTGTCATTATAAAAGAGGGGAGTTTACCGCTCAAATGTTCATCACTGGGCTTGATGATTTTCATGGTTTTATTTTAAAATTTTAGCCTTTTGTCAATTATATCAGAAAAAGAGTGAAAATAAAACATCCCGCCAGGAACGACGGGATGTTTTTATCATTAGAGAATCAGCTTATTTGTTTAAGGCCGCTCTGGTTAAAGCACCGACATAACCGACCGGGCTGATGCCATTGGCACTTTGGAACTTCATGACAGCGGCGCGAGTGGCATAACCATAATAAATGGTTTCGTTACCGGCAGAACCGGCACCACTGGCAGCCACGACATAGCCGCGAGCGTTTAAGAATTTTTGCAATTCTTTAACATCATCACCGCTCATGCCCAAATATAAATTGCGAGTAAACATATATTTACCGGTGGTCGTGGTCGGAGCGACACTCGGGCCGTTAAGTTTGGCGCGGGTGGCGGCGTCCAGCATGCCGTTCACGGTCAAGCCATTGGCTTGTTGGAAGCGTGTGATTCCGGCTTTGGTCAAACTGCCGAAGAAGGAAGTTTCCCAACCCGGGGAGGCGGCGCCACTGGCAGCCAAAGTATAACCGATGGAATTTAAACATTTTTGCAATTCTTTGACATCCGCTCCGCTCATACCGGCACTCAAATCACGAGTGAAAGTATAAGCACACAATTTTGTTTGTGTTGGGGTAGTGGTGTCACCACTGACCGTGCCGGTTTTGGTTAAAAGAGATTTCAAAGTCATTTCAATGCGGTTCACGCTCAACGCGCTGAATTTCACTTTAATGTCTTTGATATTATCACCATCCAAATCAACTTGCGTTTCATTGCCCAAAGCCAAGGAGAAGTATTGCGGATCAGATTCGATCTTGAAGCTGACGATTTGTTGCGCCATATCCAAACCGGTAATGGTCATGGTATGTTCGCCATAAGTGTAAGTGCTGCTGTGCAAGGCTTTGAAATGAGCGACTGAATCAACATAGGTGAACAAGTTCAAACCTTCGGTGGATAACGTACCGACAGAAACGGTTTGTCCCATACCAACGGTTTGACTGCTTTCGCCGTCACCGGTAGGAGTGGGGTTGTTGTAAGCAATGCTGATGGAACCGGTGTTGCCAACCGGGGTGGATTCTTCTTCTTCCATTTCATATTCATCATAACCAACATAGGAAGAGGCTTTGGTCGCTTGGAAAGTGCACATGCCATCAATGTCAACGACGCACTCGGCCGGAGAGACAATGCCGGTGGAGGTCCAAGTGACACCATCGGTGCTACGTTTAATAGCTAAGGTTTGATTGTATAAATCAGTTCCCACATAAATGCTGATGGTAATTGGGGTGGAGAATTCCAAACCTAAGCTGGGAATACCCCAATTTAACGCCCCGTAAACAACATCGCCACTGGCCAATCCGGTAACGGTGGCTTCGTCCAATTCACTGGCTTCCAATAAGGAGCCATCAATATTGCCACCACCGATTTTGGTGATAATGGTGCCATTCGGTAAAATTACTTTGCTGGTGCCATCGCCATCGGTGACGGCAATTGTCAATTCTTCTGTCACCATAATTTGGCTGGTGTTGGTATAATCAGTCCCGACAATCGCGAACGTGCCGGAAGCGAAATTATCTTCCAAGGCGGTCGGATCAATTTCTAAAGTACTGGCTTCAGTG
>DAIPKK010000046.1:0-5290 GCA_036769805.1 Patescibacteria group bacterium | reverse complement strand
ATTATTAGCGATGATCACTACGGCACGATGCGCAATACCAAGATTTACGATGCTTACCCGGCTTATTACCGTCAGAAGATTCACAAGGCTTCTTACGGCAGTGAGCTTAATCGGGTGTTGGAATTGGTTGATGGACGTCATTATGAAACTTGTTTGATGCAATTTCCGGTGGAATCATTGTTACTGTGTTTGGAAATTCATCATTGGCAGGAGCCGTCTTTTCCTTTTGATTGGCAAAACATCATTGCCGTGGGCTTGTCTTACCAAAAGCAAGCGGACGAGCGTTACTATTTTGTCAGTCGGCAACTGTGTGTGGTCGCTCTGAACGACGTTTTGCGTTTTTCCGTGCATTGCTGTCGTTTGAACCGCAACCCCAAAATTGCCTATTTGCCAAATGGCAAGCCCAATCCCTTGCTGATGCAATCGGAATGGGAGGAGCTGGTGATGCCGCAGGTGGAGCTGTCCGGCCAGCAGCTTTACAACCATTTGAATGGAATCTGAACCGTCTGTGAAAAGGCGGTTTTTTATTGCGAAAATTCCTAATCCCTGTTAAAATAGAGTGGATTAATATTTAAAAACAGCTTTTATATGGCCAATGATATTTTTCGGAAATTCATCACTCAATATCAAGTGAGTGAAAAGGAAAAAGCCGCTTTGCAGGATGAAAATATCAGTAAGATTAAAGTTAATAAAGTGGTGGAAAAACTGGCGGTTTTTTATGAAAAAATCCGCAACGCCATTGATTATAAGGAAGAACATTTGATTCGGCAGTTTGCCATCAAACGTATTTTAAAGCGCCATCATTTGGAACAGGTGGAAGATGTTGATCAATTGGCTAAGGATTTATTGTATGAATTGGTGCAAGCTCGTTACTTTGATGATAATACCGTGCCCGAATCATATATTGATGAAACGGCCAAGATTTTGCGAAAATATGTGGAATTATTGAAATATAGTTTAACCTTGTCGCAGTCCGGCACGATTCGTAAATGGCTTTTGGGGATGGCTGCTTGTGAAATTGAGGAATTGATGGTTTCGCCTAAGAAAATCAACGCTTTGATGGAATTGATGTATCGCGTGGTAGAGCCCAAGGTTAATTTGATTGATTTTGAAGTTGATCAGGAAGTGTTGGCGCAGCAATTATATATTGCCATTAATTTGACTTTGATGAAGGCTGATCGTGATTTAATCAATTATCGTTTATTAAAATCCACTTACAGTGCCTGGCGTGATAATGAAAATTTTGATTTGAATTATTTTTCCGCTAATTTACAGGAGATTTATAATCAGTTATATGAAAGTTTGAATCATCCTTTGAATGGTTTGTTGAGTAAGCGTATTCAAAAACACGCCGTTTTATTTAATGTTTTGCATAATGTTGTCAATCATAATTTGAAAGACTTGGAAGGTGTTTTAAACAATCCGGCGAAGCTGGAAAGCGAAATTAAGAAAGAGTGTGAAAATCAGTATAAAGATACTAAAGGTAAAGTAAAACGCGCTTCCATTAAGGCGATGATTTATTTGTTTATTACCAAAGGCTTGTTGGCGGTTTTATTGGAAATGCCATATTCATATTTGGTCGGTTCGGCGGTTAACAATTTGGCCCTGGTAATCAATCTTTTAATGCCAACCACCTTAATGTTTATTTTGTTTGTCACTTTTTCGTTACCGGAAAAGAAGAATACTGAGAAAATTTTGAGTGAATTAAAGAAAATTTTGAGTAATCCTGATGATTTATCACTGATTAATATCAAGGAAAAAGATAGTCGCAAGCCTTTTTTGACTTTGGCTTTTGAGTTTTTTTATTTTTTGATTTTTGTTTTGATTTTCGGGGCGATTATTTATTTTTTGTGGCGTTTGCAATTTAATCTTTTGAGCGGTATATTTTTCTTATTGTTCTTAAGTTTGGTCAGTTATTTGGGAATGCAAATTCGTCGTTCCGCCTTGACGATTGTTGTTTTATCTCAGTCTAAGGGATTTATCGGCAGTATCTTGGATTTGTGTGCTTATCCGGTGATGTCCGCTGGCAAATGGTTTGTTCATAAGTTTGATCAATATAATGTTTTCATTTTCTTTTTTGATGTTATATTGGAAGCACCGTTGAAAAGTTTTATTATGATTACCGACGCTTGGTTCAATTTTATGAAGCAAAAAGAAGAGGATTTATAAATTATTTAAAATATTACTATGGGCTTGTGGAATTTATTTTTTAAATCACCGAATGAGAAAACTTTAATTGAATTAAAGCAGATTGTCGGGCAGATTAATGAATACAAAGAAATTATTGAAAAACTTGATGACGCGCAATTGAAAGCGCAAACTCTTAAATTTAAAGAAATGTTGGCTAACGGTAAAACTTTGAATGATATTTTGCCGGAAGCTTTTGCCACGGTGCGTGAAGCCAGCAAGCGTGTTTTGGGCTTGTTCCATTATGATGTTCAGTTGATGGGCGGTGTGGTATTGCATCAAGGAAAAATCGCGGAAATGCGCACGGGGGAAGGTAAAACTTTGGTGGCGACTTTGCCAACTTATTTGAACGCTTTGACCGGCAAAGGCGTGCATGTTATCACCGTCAATGATTACTTGTCCGCTCGTGATGCCGTTTGGATGGGGAAAATCCATCATTTCTTAGGTTTGAGCGTGGCTTGTATTCAGCATGAGAAATCTTTTATTTATGAAGAAGCGGTGCAGGATGATAGCGCGCAATTGGCGGTGAAAGTTGAACACGAAAATTTGCGTCCGGTTACCAGAAAAGAAGCTTATTTAGCGGATGTTTTGTATGGTACTAATAATGAATTCGGTTTTGATTATTTGCGTGATAATATGGTTTATCGCGCCGAAGATATGGCTCAGCGCCCACTGCATTACACGATTATCGATGAAGTTGACTCTATTTTAATCGATGAAGCGCGCACCCCGTTGATTATTTCTTCTCCGGATATGGAATCATCCGAGTTGTATAAACGTTTTGATATGATTGCCAAATCTTTAAGAGAAAATGAAGATTATAATATTGATGAAAAAATGCGCCGCGCCACGCTGAGTGAAGCTGGTATTCATAAGGTGGAAAAACAATTGGGAATTTCCAATATGTATGCCGAGGGTAGTTTAAAAATGGTTTTTCATATTGAGCAAGCTTTATCCGCCAATGTTTTGTATAAAAAAGATGTTCACTATGTAGTTAATAATGGTGAAGTGGTGATTGTCGATGAATTTACCGGCCGTTTGATGCCGGGGCGTCGTTATTCCGAAGGTTTGCATCAGGCTATTGAAGCCAAAGAACATGTGGAAATCAAACAAGAAAGTAAAACTTTGGCGACCATTACTTTTCAGAATTTGTTCAGATTATATGAGAAATTATCCGGTATGACCGGGACTGCCGCCACCGAGGCCGAAGAGTTTTCCAAGATTTACAGTTTGGACGTGGTGGTGATTCCGACCAATAAGGAGAATCGTCGTTCGGATAAGCCGGACAATATTTATCGCACGGAAAAAGGCAAATACCAGGCGTTGGTAAGAGAAATTAAAGAATCTTATGAAAAAGGACAACCGGTTTTGGTTGGTACCATTTCCATTGAGAAAAATGAATTATTGAGTGCTTATTTGAATCAGGCGGGGATTCCTCACGAATTATTGAACGCTAAAAACCATGAACGTGAAGCGCAAATCATCGCGCAGGCCGGGCGGCTCAAAGCGGTGACTGTGGCGACCAATATGGCCGGGCGTGGCGTGGACATTGTTTTGGGTGGTAATCCGGTCAGTTCGGAGGAAGCACAAAAAGTTAAAGATTTGGGTGGTTTAAAAGTTTTAGGTTCTGAAAGACATGAATCTCGTCGGATTGATAATCAGCTGCGTGGTCGTGCCGGGCGTCAGGGGGATCCGGGCGAAACGCAATTTTTCTTATCCATGGATGATGATTTGATGCGCATTTTCGGTTCGGATAGAATCAAATCTTTGATGTCAAAATTGGGAATTCCGGAAGATATGCCGATTAACAATAAGATTATCAGTAAATCCATTGAGTCTGCTCAGACTAAAGTGGAAGGTCATCATTTTGATATTCGTAAACATTTGGTGGAGTATGATGATGTTATCAATAAGCATCGTGAAGTGATTTACGCTTTGCGTCGTCGTTTGATGTCCATGCCGGACAGCGAGGCGCGCGCCGAGGTTTTGTCGCGCGTGGACGAAGTAATTAATAATATTGTGTCAGTGCATTGCAATCCGGAGCAGGAAAGCGCTTGGAATATGCAAGAAATTTATGAAAGCATGCAATCTTTGTTCCCGTTGAACGAGGAAGCAAAAGATAAAATTTTAAATTGGCAAAAACAGATTGACGGGAAGCATTTGGCTTTTGAGAATCGCACCGCTTTGATTGAATATTTGAATTTTTTGGCTTTGGCTTTTTATGAAACTAATGAAAAAAATATTGAAGCGGCAATTGGTGGTTTGGATCCGTTGCGCCAGGTGGAGAAACATTTGATTTTGCAAAGCATTGATCATTTGTGGATTGAACATTTGTCGGCGATGGATTATTTACGTACCGGTATTGGTTTGCGTGGTTATGGGCAGTTGGATCCCTTGGTGGAATATAAACGTGAGGGGTACATGTTGTTTACGCAATTGTTGAATCAAATCAATTTGAAGATTTCTTATAATGCTTTTCGTATTCGCATGGCGCCGGCCCAAGCGGAAAGCGCCGTGAAGAACGTGGCGCAGGCTAATCCGTATCGTCAGCAGCTGGAAAACCGTCAGCAGGGCGATCAACAGGCCAGTGCCGCCGCTCACGCTGAGAAGCAGAAAGTCGGCCGCAATGATGAGTGTCCGTGTGGAAGTGGTTTGAAGTATAAGCGATGCTGCGGGAAGTAAATAAAAGAATAAATATATGACAAATTCTGAAATTGGCCAACAAATTGCCATTTTTCGTGGCAAAGAAATCAGAAAATTGATTTATAGAAATGAGTGGTGGTTTGCTATTAATGATATTATTGTAGTTTTAACTGATTCCACTGATCCTGCACAGTATTTTAAAAAATTAAAAAAAAGGGATTCTGATTTAGCATTGTTAATTGAGCAAGGGGGGGTACAGTTTGTACCACCCCTTATGTTGGAACTGGGGACATCGGGTGGTAAACAAAAAATGTATTGTTGGAATACCGAGGGTATTTTTCGTTTGATTCAATCAATTCCGTCTCCCAAAGCCGAACCATTTAAACGTTGGTTAGCTAAAGTTGGGTATGAACGTTTGCAGGAAATTGAAAATCCGGAATTGGCTACCAAAAGGACTCGA
>DAIPKK010000045.1:0-5614 GCA_036769805.1 Patescibacteria group bacterium | reverse complement strand
CCGCCAAAACCTTATGATCAACCGCGCCATCCGCAACCGCCGCACCACTCTGAGCTCTGAAAGAATCAAGATTGGCTGTAGGGACGGGGGCATTGGCACTGAGCGTGGCTTGCGTTTTCACATCCGCAGCGTCCAAATCATATATTGAATCTAAATCTAAAACATCGTCGGTCGTTGGGGACACGACAGTTGGCGCGGGCGTGGCGGCGGGGCTTGGCGGCGACGCGACCACGGGCGTGGCCGGTGCACTTACTGGCACGCTTGCCATATTTTGATTTGTTTGTAGATTATCGTCTGCCATATTTTTATTTTTATGTTTCAAACCACTTTAATTTTTGCGACTGTTTATCAAAAACCAATAAATTTTTATATTGTGAATATTCATTCTTTAACAACAAATTGCTGAAGTACAAAGCCCACTTTTTGGTTTTCTCATCGGTCAAACCAAGATGTTCTTCCAACAACCACTCAAAGAACAAACGCAAGCGAGCGCGTGGCTCATCCATATTTGCCACCACTTGCTTACGACTATTGTAATCTTTAATTAACAAACGCAAACGCGGCAAAACCACGAAATCATCCCACTGCCGACGAGTAATCATTTCCTGCACGGCACCAAGCACCATGTCCAAATTATAAGCCTCTACGCCTTCCCAAAAATAATTGATGACTTCTTCATTATTCAAAGATTTATATTTTTGCGTGACAAATTTCAATTGCACCAAATCGCTTTCGGAGAGTTGAATGAGTTGTTTCAGGTCGGGCGTGGGGGCGGGGGTGGAGGGGGTGGAGGTTAAACCGGCCTTGGTATCAGTAATTTTATTAACAACATTATTCGAAGCACTTGATTTCACTTTCCTCAAATTTTTAGTAAACTCCGAAAAAGCTTGGGCGTCCTCATTCCCCGGCAAATAAACAGTAACCTTACCATCCTCAATAAAAACATCCGAGCCGTCTTCGTCTTTAATCAACATAGTTTCTTCATTCATCAAAACCTCCTCCGCCGGGGCACGTAAATATTCAATAATATAAATCAAATTACGCAAAGCTGATTTTTCATCGGAAGTAAGACGGGCCACTGCTTTATTTTTATCCATATATTCCAACAACCCCAAACGCGCATCTTTATTGTGATCGAAACTGATTTGATAATGCTTAAACCAATTCTTCACACTCCCCGATTCTTCCTTACCATTATCGTAAACAATATTTTCTTTAGTCAACAATTCTTTATTTTGGTAAATCGCATTTAAAATCTTCTCACGGCTCATTTTATAACCGTCAAAATCCCAAAATTGATAATTAAAAACTTTGATGCTATCAATAATAAAATTAGCGTCCAAACCCTGAATCAATAATTTTTCAAAACCACTGGCAAAAAAATCATAAAACTTAGTAGTCTTATAATACCGAAAACGATAAACTTGCAAATCATCCAATATTTTCTCAATTTCCGAATGCTCATTTTTATACTGTTCGTCTTTTAACATTTCTTTCAACAAAATATAAAAATCAGCCACAAAATCATAAACCAATGGACCTTTGTGGACTTTCAAGTCTCTGATTGATTCTTTAATACTATTTAAAACCTCCTCCTTGGTTGCCATATTTTATAGATTATTGTTCTTGTTTTGTTTTAGATTCACTATATGATCTAAATCTTTCAAAAGCATCAGAGACACTATCAACCCTCCTAAATGAATAATTTTTCAATCCCTCCAGTGATTTTTCTATACTAGCATAATTTGGATGATCTTGTCCCATGGCCGCCAATATACTTTTCTTCTCATCAATTGCAGCCTGCAAAAAATAAGGTTCATAAGAATTGTAATTGTAGTCATTAATTACGCGACTGCCCAACCACGCCCTACCGGCGTTCATCAACCGGGCACTACCATCAGCTCTCTCAATAGCAAAACCATCGTAGTCAGCCGCTTTCATTTCACCTCTCATTAAAGCTTCAAAATCTTTTGTCTCTCTATCATCAAAAGTATTAAAAGATACCTGATTGGTTTTTTTATCCACACTCAAAACATTGGTTAAACTAGGCATAGTACGACGTGATTTTTTTACTAATTCCTGAACATTTTCCTTCAGGTAAGGATCAAGCAAACAACCATCCAAAGCAGACTTTAGGCTCTCCGCATGAGATCTATCCATATCACTCCCCATTTCACGATATTCATTCACAAGCTTAGCCGTAGATTCGGTCAAATTACCACCAAGTTCCAAAACCGTTTCATAGAAACCAAAAATATCCGAAGAATGCCCGATAGCCCTAAGAAAGGCCGGCATATCTTCCGGGGTAACTTTTTTTAAAGCAAATTTACGAATATTAGGGTCACTATTATTAACATACAATTCGGCAAAATCTTCAACTGTTTCGTAATTGGCAAAATCCTCTTCCATTTTTTTCATATCCAAATCCTGCCATTTTTTCATCCTTGATTCCACAGCCCGGAATGACGTACTTTTCAACAAATTTCCCATATGCTGACGTTTAACCTCAGACATTTTCTTTTCCGCCAAACGAATACTTTCTTTAACTTTTTCCAAAGATGTATTATCTTCTCCCATTGCCTTTTTCATTGCCTCAATTTTCCCAGGTAACTTATTGGCATCCTCCAAACTCATTTGTGTAACCAAATCCTGCTCCGCCCCGGACAATCCCAAATCTTTGGCTTCTTGTTCGCTTAACTTGCCTTGCTTCCATTTCTCCATCAAGTCATTGACTCTTTGTCCTTCATTAACAGTTTCCATTTCTTTATCTTGAGCCGCTTGTAAGGATGTAAAAATATCAAATTCATCGGTTTTTAAACCCAGTGCCGCCGCCTTATTGACATCAATACCAGCACCACTGGCTACATCAGTCGCCAACGATTTAAAATTATTTAATTTTTCTAAAACCATTGGATTTTCTTGGGCCAAATTGTTGATATTTTTACCTGCTAAATTAGTAGCTTCTTCAGCCGTTAAAACACCATTTGCCACCAAAGCTGATAATTCCGGGGCACCCATAATCCCACCGGACATAAATGATTGATTATATAAATTATCAATAGCGCTTTTTCCTTGTGATAATTTACCACTCAAGCCTTCATATTTAGCCACCTTATCTTTCAAATCCGCCGGAAAAATATAAGAACTATCGGCCATTAAAGATTTTAAAGCGCTAAAATCTCCGGATTGTGCTTTAGACATAGCTTCACTAATATTACTACGACGTTGTTCGGCTGCGGCACCTTCTCCCTTGGCGGCCATTAATTTTTTTTCAATTTCATTTTTTAGAGCAACGCGACCTTCCGCTTCGATAATATTTTTTTTGTATGTTTTAACATTACCCTTAAGAGCTTTTTCTTCCGCTTGTTTGGCCATTCTTTCATTCAAAGCGGCTTTCCAAATTGGACTGGCTTCGGCATCCGTACCGGCTTTCGTTCTACGGTAATCTGACAAAGCGGCATCGCCTTTCCCTTTCCAAGCACGATATCCCTCCTGCATACGTTCACGAGCTTTCTTAAAATAATCAATTTTTCCACCAATAGACAAATCTGTATGTAATCTTTCTTTACTATACTTACCAATCACATCATCAGTAAATTTGGCCGCACTTATCGCCCCTGTTTTAATATACTCCTTCCCCTTCTTCAAAACATCCATGCCAACTTTCCCGGCAGTTCCCGCCATACTCTTGCTCATATCATAAACACCATACAATAAACCGGCGCCAATAATCATCGTAAAAATGGCATTACTTTGTTTGGCCACAGAACCGTCAGTAACTGTGCCTGTAAGGGCTTGGGCGTCCGCCAGCACCCCACGTGGCGTGGTAATAGCCGATGCTTGCCCTGTTTGACTGATCACCGACATCGCGAACCAAATACCAAAAGCCATAAACGGCCCGGCCACCAATTGATCGGTAAATTCTTTTTCCCAATACGAGTGAAAACGTTTTAAAAACGGGAAAAAGTCCGCCAAAAAATAGAAAGGGGCCATCACTGTCAACAACCACAATTTAACAATACGCAACAATAACCAAGCAGTAAGCATGGCCAAAATAGATAACAATAAAACACCCATAGCCACGCCAATTGTCAAACGAATGAAATTACCGGCCGCCACACTCGGGTCAGTTGTAAACTTTGAAGAACTATTTAAATACCAATCCAAACCTAAATTACCGGTAATATTACCACCGGCAATATTTCTAAAACCATTAACAAAAGTCAACATAATAACCTGAGAAACATCAATCAATAAACCGACAATCATGCGGCTAAAATTAACCAAAACCACGGCCGTAATAAGCTTTACTAAATCTTTCTGCCAATTGACTTTTTGATAACTAATAACCGTGCCAAAGGCAATATACAACAAAACCGCAATAAACCCAACATTAACCAAATCACGAGCGATGGTCCAACCAGCCACCACCGCCGGCTCGTTAATAAATAATTGCCAAGAGGCCACTTCCACCATCACCTGAATTACCACGGCAATTAACCAAAACAAAGGGACAACCAAAACATAATATAAAATCATGGTTACAACACTGATTAAAGCTCCCAAAAGAGCTTCTCCGGCACCTTTCAGTGCATCCGTAAAAAAATTCGCCGACGCCGCCTGAGTCCACCCCACAAAAACCAAAATGGCCAAAACTAAAACCCCAAAACCAATCACGGTCTTAGGGTATTTAGAAATAAGATTCTTCAATTTATCTTTCCAATTATGAAGTGGCACGAGCATAATTTATTTGATATTTTATTTTTTTATTTTTTAGGGATTGAGCGGAATCAAATTAATACCACCGGGAATCGCCGGTTTGGGCACAATAAAGCTACCGACCAAATTTAATCCGGTCACCCAATTAACTGTTGATTCATTCTGTCCGGCCGGTTGCAATGACATGTTTAGCATGCCAAAAGAATACAACATCAAACGAGTCGGCACCAAAACCGTAAAGTCTTGGCTACTCGCCTTGCCCATGTTATCTTCAATTTCAATCTTACCTGTTAATTTACAGTATACCACATCCTCCGACCCATTCGCAACCACGTTGCCATCCCCGTCAATCGGTTGCCCGAAGTTACAAACATAATTGCCATCAGCGTCGGTGGTGGTGATATTTTGATACCAATGCTTAAAGCTAAACGGTTTATCCACGCAATTCTTATCATCACCGGCGGCGCCCTGGGTGTATAAATCGTAAATGCGTTTTTCGGCGTCGAAATTGGCACGGAAGGCTCCAATCAAATTAGTAATATTAGCGTTTTCACGAATTGGATTCCAATTGTATTCACCGGCGATATTAATAAAACCACGATACCACTTATCCAAATCAGTATTACCATTTTTGTTTGGACGAACCAAGGTATTAACGTTAAGGTCATAAAAATCCAAGCCATTAAATACCACTTTTTTAATATCACTGCTTTCGCACAATGAATCAACGAAAGTTCCATCGTTTACCTTAAAGATCGGCAAACACAAGTCATCTTCAAAACGATCCCAATCACTGACCGCGCAACGAACAGATTGATTATATAAATAGCCATAAACTTCGCCTTCTCGCTCCGGAGGAATGACAGTTCCTTGAATACCCAATAATTGCGCTAAC
>DAIPKK010000044.1:0-5757 GCA_036769805.1 Patescibacteria group bacterium | reverse complement strand
AAAAAATTATTACGCCATTCCTTTTTATAAGAGCAAATTGGTTTATGCTTTATTGGCGGTATTCTTAATGAGTATCGCTTTTATTTTTTGGTCAATCAATCGTCCGGAAACCACGATTGTCAATCCAAACAATAACAACAATCAACAAAGTTTCGCCGGCACGGCCAGTGTTCTGTTTTTCCAAGGTGATGTTTACACCAGCCAAGACCAAAAAATTTCCTGGAAAAAACTCAGTTCATCAGCGGACATAAAAATCAATGACAGTGTGAAAACCATCAATGACAGTTGGGCGATTATTAAACTGCCGCAAGGTGCTTACGTTCGTTTGGACGCCAACAGCGAAATCAGTTTATTGGAACTGAGCAAAGAAAGCATCAAACTTGATCAAAGTTATGGTCAAACTTTTCATTACACCAACAAAGGTAACAGTCAATTGGTTTATAAAGTCCAAATCGCCGATTGGGAATTTACGGCGCTCAACGAAATGTTCAATTCATTCAACAATCGACAAAACATTCAAATTCAAAATTTTGACGGTGGCATGGAATGGCAACGCGCCGGCGGAAAAAGTGAAATCAGTAACGGCGCCAAACATTTAACCATCAACCTCACTGACAATACGGTGGAAGAAAAGGAATTGACTTTAAACCCGGAACTCTTCAATTACCAATGGCTGAATTGGAACAATCAACAAAACAAAGGACAAAATTTAAAATTGATTGCTTTACCATTTGCTGAAAACTGGCCGGAAACTTTGGAATTACTGGGCGAAGGCAAGGATGATGGTACGATTGAATTCACTTGGAAATATGATGAAAAATATGAGGGGGTGCCTCCCTACGGTTTGTATTTGATGATGGGTGACAAAGAAAATCCCGGCTACCCGCAAAACACTTATGTTTACATCAACAGCGCCGATTTGAACACTGAGAATAATCAAGAGAACAAATATGTCTGGAGCAATTTGGAAGACGGTGAATATCATTTCCGTCTGGGGGTGTTTGACGGCGTTAAAGAAATCGTTAAATATAGCAATGACGTTTCCATTAAATTACCGGCCAATGAAAAATCCTCTTTATTGCTGGAAGGTGCGGTTGATGAGACGCGCGCCACCCTTACTTGGACAGCCGAAAATTTGGCGGAAAACTCCACTTGGAAATTATTGATTGCGGAAAACGCCACCCCGATTTACCCATTACACACGGCGGAAAACTTAAATCGCGATATCATGACTTACACTTGGCGCAATTTGAGTCCGGGAAAAACCTATCAATTCCGACTCTGTGAATATGATGCCACTAAAAATGAATGTTTATCTTACAGCAACGCCGTCACGGTTAACGTCGGTATTGCCGCTTCAGATGAAGAAGAACTGCTGAATTTGGAAAACAACATCGCCGCCCCGCAAATCACTTTACAATGGCAAGGCGCTCTGCCGATGATCGGCTGGACTAAATTATCAACAAACGGTCGCTACTTGTTGCAAATCAGCCCGGCTTTCGGCGACAGCTTGGCGGTGGAAATCAACCCCAGCCAAAACTACTATGCTTTTACCGCCTACGATTCCAGTCAAACATATTTTGCATCAGTATGCGTAATTGACAACGCTCAGAATTGTCTGCAACGATCCAATGAACTAAAAATTATGGCACCCTAAACCTATGAACAAACTACAACAAGACGTGGCTGTCTGGACGAGCCTGCAAAAAGAAATTAATAGACAAAACAACACCCTGGAAATGATCCCTTCGGAAAACTTTGTCAGCCCGGCGGTACTGGAAGCTTTGGGTAGCCAACTTACCAATAAATATGCCGAAGGTTATGTCGGTAAAAGATATTATGGGGGCAATCAATTCATTGATGAAATTGAAAGTTTGGCGATCGAACGCGCCAAACAACTATTTAATGCCGAGCACGTCAATGTGCAACCGTTATCCGGCTCCCCCGCCAACCTGGCCGCTTATTTTGCCTTGCTGGAACCGGGCGACACCATTTTGGCGATGTCTTTGGCGCAAGGCGGACATTTAACACACGGTCACCCGGTCAGCAAAACCAGCAAAATTTTTAAATTCGTTCATTACAATGTTAAAGATAACGGCGAATTGGATTACGAAAACATTCGTGAATTGGCGATTAAACATCAAGCGAAATTGATTTTAGCCGGTTACTCCGCCTACTCCCGAGAAATTGATTATCAAAAGATTCAAAATATCGCCGACGAATTGGGAATTCACACCATGGCTGACATCGCCCACCCGGCCGGCTTGATTGCCGCCGGTCTAATGAACAATCCGGTCCCGATTTTTGATATTGTCACCAGCACCACGCACAAAACACTGCGCGGCCCGCGTGGCGGTTTGATAATGTGCAAGCAAAAACACGCGGCAGCCGTTGATAAAGCGGTTTTCCCGGGATTGCAGGGCGGGCCGCATGAAAACAACATTGCCGCCAAAGCGGTCGCCTTCGCTGAAGCGTTGGCACCGGAGTTTAAAATCTATGCCCAAAATATTTTGGGTAACGCCCAAGCACTGAGTGAAGCCTTGAGCGCCGGCGGCGTAAAAATTTGTTTTGAAAAAACCGAAAACCATCTGATGCTATGTGATATTCGTGACTTTGGCATTAATGGAAAACAAGCCCAAGACGCTTTGGAGCAAGCCGGCATTACCGTCAACATGAATATGATTCCCAATGATTCGGGAACGCCGCTAGCCCCGTCCGGAATTCGGCTGGGCACACCGGCCATCACCACGCGCGGTTTTGAAAAACAAGAAATGGCGATTATCGCTGAACTGATTTTGACTGTATTGAAAAACCACGACAAGGCTGATATATTGGAACAAGTTAATCAAAAAGTGCGCGTTTTATGCGCCGCTCACCCATTAGCCTATTAAACAATGAAAACCATTCTGCTCAACGGCAAACAATTGGCCGAAAACATTCTGGATAATTTATACGCTCAAAAAGACAGCCTACCGGTGATACCGGGATTGGCGGTTATTTTGGTAGGCGAAGATGATGCTTCCAAAGTTTATGTTAAAATCAAAGAAAAAACCGCTCGGCAACTGAAAGTTAATTTCAACAAATATCTTTTTGAGGATGACGCCACCGAGCAAGAAATCTTGGAAGCAATTGAATTTTTAAATAAAGATGAAGACACGCACGGCATTTTAGTGCAGCTCCCCTTACCCAAGCATCTGGATAAAGAAAAAATCATCAGTGCGATTGATCCCAAAAAAGATGTAGATGGTTTCCACGCCAGCAATCATCAATTATTAATGGCCGGCAAACCATACTTGATTCCCGGCTTGAATTTGGCGATTATGGAACTATTAAAATCCAGCACGGAAAATCTTTCTGGGAAAAGTGCTTGCGTCATTTGCAACTCGCCGATTTTCGGTGAATCAGTCAATAAATCTTTGAAAGACTTAGAAATTACCGGTCAAAGTTGCTCGGCTGAAAAATATCAACTTGATAAAACCCTTCAAAACAGTGATATTATTATTATCGCCATCGGACAAGCCAATTGGCTGACAGCGGACATGATTAAAGAAGGAGCGATTATCATTGATGTCGGTATTAACAAACTGCCGAACGATCAAGTGGTCGGCGACGCTGATGCCCAAGACTTGCAAGGCAAAGCCGCCTATCTCTCGCCGGTGCCGGGGGGCGTGGGTCCGCTGACAGTAGCCATGTTAATGGAAAATCTGTATACTTTAACGATAAAAAGTCAGGCTAAATCCTAAACTAAAAATATGCCGAGAAAATTTGAAACAAACAATGCGACGGCTGACTTTCAAAGCGTGCCACCACATAATATTGAAGCGGAGGAAGCGATTTTGGGGGCTTTATTGATTGACAGCGAGGCGGTCGTCAAAGTGGCCGACATTTTGGATTCGGACTGTTTTTATAAGGAAGCACACGGCATGATTTACGCCGCCATGATGACCTTATACCAAAACCGCGAACCGATTGATATTTTAAGTTTATCCAATAAATTGGAAGAGCAAGGCGTTTTAAAACAAATCGGCGGACGTTCTTTTTTGGCGAATTTAGCGGAAAAAGTCCCAACCGCCGCCAATATCGTCAATTACGCCAAAATCGTCCGTGAAAAAGCCACCCGTCGCAATTTAATGCAAAGCTCCAGACGCATTGGACAAATCGCCGGTGAAGAAGATGAAATTGATGTTTTATTGGATCGCTCGGAACAAGAATTATTTAAAGTTACGCAACGTTTTCTACAAAACAATTTCATCAAAATTAAGGATGTTTTAAGTGAAACTTTTGCCCGTATTGATTTCTTAAATAAAAATTCCGATAAACTGCGCGGTATTCCCACCGGATTTACTGATTTGGATAAAAAACTAGCCGGTTTGCAAAAAACCGACTTGATAATCTTGGCCGCTCGTCCGGCCATGGGTAAAACATCTTTAGCTTTGGATATTGCCCGCAACGCCGCCAAGCAAAACCATCCGGTCGCCCTGTTCAGTTTGGAAATGGGTAAAGACCAGTTGGTTGATCGTATGCTCTGCTCTGAAGCGGGCATTGATTTGTGGAAACTGCGTACCGGTAAACTTTCAGACAGCGACGGCGACGATGATTTTCCTCGCTTGGGACATGCCATGGGTGTTTTATCGGAAATTCCGTTGTTTATTGATGACAGTGCCGGTTGCAATATTATGGAAATCCGTACCAAAGCGCGTCGCTTACAGGCGGAACACGGATTGGCGCTGATTGTCATCGACTATTTACAGTTGATGGAAAGTCGTGCTTCCTATAATGAAAATCGCGTTAATGAAATCGCCCAAATCTCGCGCGGGCTCAAGCAACTGGCGCGTGAATTAAACATTCCGGTATTGGCGCTATCCCAGCTATCCCGTTTGGTGGAAATGGAAAAACCGCCCATTCCGAAATTATCACACTTGCGCGAATCCGGATCCATTGAGCAAGACGCGGACATTGTAATGTTTGTCTATCGTGAAGAGTATTATAATAAAGAAACCCCAAGAAAGGGCGTGGCCGACATCATCATTGCCAAACACCGCAATGGTCCGACCGGCACGGTGGAACTGTACTTTGATCAAACCAAAGCCAGTTTCAAAAACTTGGACAGAACACATGAACAATTATAGGGATTGCTTAATAATAATTATAAAAAACTATGGGAGTATTCAGTCAATTGAAACAAATCAAAGATTTGAAAAGCCAAGCTAAACAGATGCAAGCGCAATTATCCACCATTTCTGAAACCGTGGACGTCGGCTGGAGCGATAAAGTTCATCTAACTATCAATGGAAATCAACAGTTCACCAAAATTGAAGTGGATCAAGCTTTATTAAGTCCGGATAAAAAGAATAAATTGGAAGAATTATTAGTGGAAGGTTGTAACAAAGCGGTGCAAAAAGTCCAAAAAATCATGGCTGAGCAAATGATGAAAGCCGAAGGTGGCATCAGCGGAGTTTTGGGTAAATTAAAAGATTTGGATAAAGCGCAGGGCGGCGAACAAAAATAATTTAACTTTTCCTCACATCCATGCGCAACAACCCGCTTCTCAATGAATTGCTGCAAAAATTAGCCTATGAAATGAGCAAACTTCCGGGCGTTGGGCCAAAAACCGCGGAAAAGTATATTTTTTATTTGCTTAATCAAAATGAAGAAGAAATTAACCGCCTGGCCAATCTAATCAGCCAACTGGCAAAAAACATTAGGCTCTGCGAGCGCTGCCACAATTTCACGTCCGTGAACGAAGCGCTCTGCCCG
>DAIPKK010000043.1:0-5773 GCA_036769805.1 Patescibacteria group bacterium | reverse complement strand
TTTTTAATCAAATTTCCGTTACCACCACCGAGTCCATGATGATGATGGGCACTTTGGCTAAAGGCAAAACGATTTTGCGAAACTGTGCCATGGAGCCGGAAATCATTGAATTGGCAGATTTCTTAAATCGTGCCGGAGCGAAAATCAAAGGTGCCGGCACCCCCGAAATCGTCATTGAAGGCGTTGAGAAACTTAACGGCGTTCCGGTGGAAGTGATGCCCGATCGTATTGAGATGGGCACTTTCGCGATGCTCGCCGCCGCCACGCGCAGTGATTTAACGATTACTGAAGCTTGCCCGGAGTACGCTGAGGTTTTATGGGGAATGTTTGATAAAATCGGTATTAAATATGAATTGGGTTTGGATTTCATTAAAGTTTTCGGTTCACAAAGTGAATTGAAAGCCTTGGATATTAAAACTCATGAGTATCCTGGTTTTCCAACTGATATGCAATCACCATATGTGCTTTTGATGACCCAAGCTCATGGTAATTCTTTGATTCACGAAACGATTTATGATCGTCGTTTGTTGTTTGCCGATAGTTTAAGTCAGATGGGCGCCAATATCGTGATGTGCGATCCGCACCGTATCGTGGTGATTGGGCCGAGCAAATTGCATGGTAAAAAATTGGTCAGTCCGGATTTGCGCGCCGGCATTGCTTTGGTGATTGCCGCTTTGTTGGCTGAAGGTAAAACGGAAATCGATAATATCTATCAGATTGATCGCGGTTACGAAGATATTGAAAATCGTTTACGTGCCATCGGTGCCGATATCAGTCGTCAAGACTAATCACTACGTCGTCATGACCTGTGTTTTGGATTTACATATTCATTCAAAATATTCGCGAGCTTGCTCCGCTCGTTTGGAATTGCCGGAAATTGAAAAAACTTGTCGGCAAAAGGGGATTGATATTATCGCCACCGGTGATTTTACCCATCCGCGTTGGTTTGAACATTTGCAAGCCAATTTGGAGCCCTTGGGAGACAGTGGCTTTTATAAATTGAAAAACAGTGACGGTAGAATCAAATTTATTTTAGGTACGGAAATTTCCAGTATTTATAAACGTGATGGCAAAACTCGTCGCGTGCATACTTGTTTTTATTTGCCGTCATTGGAGAGTGTCGCTCGTTTAAATGATAGGCTTCGTCAGGCCGGTTATAATCTAAACGCCGACGGCCGTCCGATTATCGGTTTGGACGTGAGAGACTTGGCGGAAATTTTTTATCAAATTGATGAGCGAATGCAGATTATTCCGGCGCATATTTGGACACCGTGGTTCGCGATGCTCGGTTCCAAATCCGGTTTTGATTCGGTGGAAGAATGTTGGGGCGAGTGGGCGGATAAAATCGCCGCTTTGGAAACCGGTTTGTCATCCGATCCGGCCATGAATTGGCGTTGTTCGTTTTTGGATAAATATTCTTTGGTTTCCAATTCGGACGCGCACTCCACGCAAAACTTGGGGCGCGAAGCCAACGTTTTTGCCGAGACGCCAAAAACTTATGATGAGTTGTTTCAAATTTTAAAAACTAAAGATAAAAATAAATTTTTATACACTTTGGAATTTTATCCGGAAGAAGGAATGTATCATTTTGATGGGCATCGGGATTGCGGCGTGGTTTTTTCACCGGATGAAAGTCGTCATCACAGTGATATTTGTCCCAAATGTTTGCGTCCTCTGACTTTGGGCGTGGCGCGGCGCGTCGCGGATTTGGCCGATCGCCCGGAAGGTTTTGTTTTGGAAAGCGCGCCCACTTATCATAGTTTGGTGGAATTGGATAAAGTTATCGCCGCCGCTTTGGGCGTAAAAAGCCGTTCGTCAAAAAAAGTGAAAATCTATTATGATCAATTGTTGAAATCTGGGAAAAATGAGTTGGATTTGTTATTATGGGAGCAGCGAGATAATTTGGAGAAGTGGTCAACGCCATCCATTGCCGAAGGGATTGAGCGCGTGCGTCGCGGTCAAGTGAAACTAAGCGCCGGTTATGATGGTGAATATGGTCGCGTGGAGATTTTTGGGGAAGAAGAAAATGGCAAAGGTAAGCAAGCTAAATTAATATAAAAATTCAAATAAAAAAATATGATTTACGATGTGGTCGTGGTGGGCGGTGGTCCGGCCGGCATGATGGCGGCGGGGCGGGCGGCAGAGCGTGGTTTGCAGGTTTTGTTGTTGGAAAAAAATCCGTCCTTGGGTAAAAAATTATTGATTACCGGCAAAGGCCGGTGCAATATTACCAGCGCGCAGGACGGTGGACGGGACTTTATCGCGGTTTACGGTAAGAACGGCGCTTTTTTGTTTTCCGCCTTTCACCAATTTTCCCCGGCTGACACTATTAGATTTTTTGAGGAGCGTGGTCTGGATTTGAAAGAGGAGCGGGGAATGCGAATTTTTCCGCAAAGCGATAAATCTTCCGATGTTTTAAAATTGTTGGAGCGATATTTGTCAGACAATGGCGTGGAGCTGCGCTTTAACGCGGCTGTTAAAAAAATAAATTTCAGTAAAGGTAAAATTGATTCTTTGTTGTTGAAAGATGGCGATACGGTCATGGGGAAGCATTATATTTTGGCGTGCGGCGGTTTGTCTTATCCGGCGACCGGCTCCACCGGCGACGCCATTCCTTGGTTGCGTGAGCTTGGTCATAAGATTGTGCCCGTAAAAGCGGCGCTGGTGCCGATTATCACAAGCGAAAAGTGGGTGCGTGATTTGGCCGGTTTATCTTTGAAAAACGTGAATATCAAAGTTTGGCAAAATAAGAAAAAAATTGATGAGCGTTTTGGCGAAGCCTTGTTCACTCACGAGGGTATGAGCGGACCGATTATTTTGGATATGGCGAAAAATATCGGGCAGGCTTTGGAAAAAGGCGAGGTTAGTTTAACGATTGATTTCAAGCCGGCCTTGAGTTTTCAAGAATTGGATGATCGTTTGTTGCGGGAAATCGCCGATCGTGGACCGCAATCCCTGCCGAAACTGTTTGCCGCCCTGTTGCCGAGTTCTTTAGCGGAAAAATTTATGGAACTTTTGGGATGGGATGATAGACGTAAAATCATGACTTTAAATAAAGACGAGCGCAAAGAACTTTTGCATTTATTGAAAGAATTTCCTTTGACTGTTAAAAAACTGGCCCCGATTGATGAAGCGATCATCACCAGTGGGGGCGTGGATTTATCCGAAGTGGATCCGCGTAGCATGAAATCAAAATTGTATAATAATTTATCTTTCGTCGGTGAAATGTTGGATTTGGATGGTCCGACCGGCGGTTACAATCTCCAAGTCGCCTGGAGCACCGGTTACGTGGCGGGCGATGGAGTGTAGCACGGTGGTTTTTGCGGTGGTTTTGTGATAAAATTATAGACATAAAACAAAAATAATAATTATGCCAAATAAGGTTTTTGAACAAAACATTACAAAACAAAGTGCAATAAACGATGGCATTAATGATTATAGGGAGATTTTAAGTTTAAAGGAGGCTGAGTGGGATGAGTTTCTCGCGCAGTTTGATTTTTATGAGAAAGATGATTGGATTGATAAATTAAAAGATTTTTCACCAGAAATTAAAATTAGAATTTTTAAAAGATGGTTTGAGTTTGATTCTTTGGACTGTTTGGAGTCTTTAGAAAAATTTGGAATATTATCTTTACCTGAATCTATTCAGCATAAGATAGCGATTTATTTGGAAAAAAAATCGAACGATGCGGATTTTAATGTAAGAACAACTACTTACTCTATTTTGAATCATTTATCTAATATTATAGATTCACAATTGAGGGATTTTCTTGTGAAAACTTCCAATTTTGATATTTTAGCTGAAAACAAAGAGAAATTACATGGGATTGGAGAGGACATTATTTTAAGAAAATTAAAAGATTTTAATCGTAATTACAATCCTTCTCAAGAATGGATTTGTTGGTCCTATTTAATCCCATACATAGATAAATTCAAAACAGTAAACAAACAAGAAGCGATAGACGGTTGTATAAAGCAACCCGTTAATAATGGCTCTGAGCTTATTATTAAACACAAGACTAAATTAAATTTAACCGATAGACAATTGGTGGATTTATTTTTTGATGTCGGTAAATGGTATGTATTGTTGCAAGCCATTGAATATATTGATAGTTCTTTTCACCAAGAGATTGTTGATCGTGTTATTGGTTTGGCAGCACAAAGTAAGATATCAAAAAAAAATGGCAAAAGTAGTTCGGAATATTGGGTAGCTAGAGTGATTTTTGAAAATAGTAAAAAATTGAGAAATATAGATGTGCCAAAATTATTTTGGGAAATGGATCAATTAGGGGGGTATTTTTTGTTTAAAGAAAACTTAAAGTTTTGTGACAATATTGAGTGGGGTAAACATATTCCTGATCACATAATAAAAAATTTTTATAGGGACAGTCCTGTTGATTTGTTGTATTATCGGTTATTTAAGTTACATGCATTGTATGATCATCAAAAAATTATTAACACTCTTTTTGCGGAAAAATATTTTTCCGTTATTTTAGATATAGGAAAAGATAATGGGGTGTCTTTTGATTCAAAATTAGCATTGTGGTTTTTAGATAATGATAAGGCATGGATGCTTGGTGGAAAATTGTATTTATTTGAAAATTTAAGTAAAGAAGTTGCTATGAAATTAATTGATAAGGGTCTTTATGGTCGTGTGATAGGGAATTTGGATCATTTTGTTGGTTTGGATACTGATGTAGCTTTATCTTTATTGTTAAAATGTGAAGATGATATTAATATAGTCAAAAAAATCCAATTATTTTTTCAGCTAAAAAATATTATTAAGGAATTGAAAACGAAATATTTCGGTCAGCTCGTCCCCGACTGGCTTTACTTGCACTTTGGTGAAAAAACGGATTGGCAAGAAAAATTAGGTGAAAAACCGGTCAATGAATTTTTGGATGTTCTGCCAAAATCAAAGGAACGTGATGAAAAACGCAATGCTTTTACACACAATGAATATGACAGAACCAGTGAGTTTTTGCAGTACTTGAATAAATATGAATTGTTTAACGTCAATGGTGTTGATTTTGAAATTGCCACAGATTTTGTTAAACATTATGGTTTGGCAAAAAACACTTTATTATATGAGTACTTTAGAAATTTACAGCTTTTCAATAAGGGGAAGTTGGATAGTCTTCCGCCTGAGCAGGTATATGAAGATGAAATCACCAGTTTGGAAATTTTGGAGAAAAAATACAAAACTTTGCAGCAGAAAGTTTTTTCCAGTCAGGAGATTACGGCAGAATACTTAAAGACTTTAAGTCATTTTGAAATTACTTTATTGTCGCAGATTACCGGTAAAAACACTCATCGTTTTGATACCGGGCGCCCGCCATTTGATCAAATTATTCAAGATTTTATTGCTTATTCGGAAAAAGCAACTGAAAAATCCGAGGGACAAGTGGATTTATTCCAAAGCGAATATGTGCCTACGCCGGAAGAATATAAACCCTTTGAATTGCAAGCCAATAAGGTGGAATATGAATTTGATAAAAGCAACTTAGAAAAGCCGGACAGTTCCTACAACATTTTGAAAAAAGATGTTTTGAAGATTTTTTCTACTGAAACCGCGGATAAAGATAAGTTTTTATCTTTGAAAACATCGGCTGTTGAAAAAAATCAGGCGAAAATTAAAGAATTGGAAAATAAAACAGATAATCAATATATTGCGCAACAACGAGAAAAGTTAATGGCTGTAATAGCCAAATTAGAAACATTGGATTTTAAAGAAATTAAAGAAAAGGGAGAGATAAAATCCAAGTCTTATGAT
>DAIPKK010000042.1:0-5983 GCA_036769805.1 Patescibacteria group bacterium | reverse complement strand
AGTTTAATCTGGTACTGCTTTTGGAAAGCCCCGTCTTTGTTGGTCACGATCACGCGCTTATCCACGAACGAGGCGATATACATTAAAGGAAGATCTTCGGTGGTGTAAATTCTGTCAGTGCCGCTCAGCGCCGGCTGAACATTATCCAAATTAAAAGTGTTTTCTTTTTTACCGCTGAAATATTTATCCACTTGGCCGTTGCCGTAAAGTAAATAAATATTACTGTCAATTACCATGTCTTTAACCAATTCCAAACTCGGCAAATTTACATCCATAACCCACGCTTTGCCCTTGGCAAAACCGCTGGTCACCTTCGTGAATTTCCAAATTTGTTTATTGTTTGGATCAGTGAAATATAAATTTTTGTTATAAGCGGCGACGGCGTTTGGTTTAAAATTATCCGGCAACAAAACTTGTAAATCGGTTAAAGCGTTATCCACGGCCGAGAATTGCCAAATCGCTTTATCCGCTTGCCAGAAATATAAATTATCATTATCTTCCGGAATGGTCATGGACAGATTGAAATCGGGAATAGCGTCGGATTGGGCGTCAATCATGCGGACTTGGCCGTTGTTTTGATTGATGCTCATCAAAATTTTGGTATCGCCACCGGAACTGATCATGTCATTGCCTAAAAATTGCAGTTTCTCATATTTTACTTTGCCATCGGTGTAATCGTTTAAATTAGCGAGCGGGCGAATATCATTTAAAACTGTGATATTGAAAATTTCCAAATATAAACTTTCACTTTCTTTTTCCAGTTGACTTTTATTGTTGATTTGTTCATCGGTTTCGGCCAGTAGGGTATCAATTTTTTCATCCAAGCCCAAATAAATTTGTTCGGCCGCCAGTTTGTCACCGTAAATCAGTTTGGCGCGGGCGTTGGCGATTTCCGTGCGCACCGCTCCCAATTCCGTTTGGTATTGTTCCAAAGCGAGTTGCGCTTGTTTTTCATTGTGGAGATAAACGGCACTATAAATGAAAACCCCGATAATCAACAAAACCAAGAAAAATCCGAATTTCAATAAGAACGGATAATTGGTCAGATTTTTGAAAAAGTTTTTGACACGACTGCCTTTGGATAGGGCGTATTGCTGGGTTTGGCGGTTGCTCGGATAGAACGGCAAAATCGTTAGGAATTTTTTCATTTTTGAACCGAAATCCAATTCAATGGTTTCGTTGAACACGGTTTTACTGACATTGCCTTTTCCTTTATGGCCAAGACTTTTTTTAATATTCAATAATTGATGATTGATGGTTTGTCCAAAAGAGGCCTTGACCGGTTCTTTGGCGGCGGCGGGTGCTTTACCGTCTTCCAAAGGTAATTCGGCCTCGTCGGTGATAGCCGCTTGTTCCGCGCTCGCCAATTCGTCGGCGTCCAAGCGTTTCAGCATAATCCAAGCAAAGTTGTCGGCGTTGGTGATTTGACGGAGGTTTTGTTTGAAATCTTCATCAATTGATTCTGCATTTTTACCCAAAAGTAAATTTTTAATTTTATACAGTGATAAATATTTCGCTAGATTTTTATTGGTGATTAAAATTCTTTCGGCCGAGCTCAAATCACCGCTGATCAAATTAGCAAACAATTTTTGAATGGAAGGAACGGGGGTGCGGGTGTCACCTTGTTCGGCAATATTGATGATTTTTTCTTCACCTTGTTTGCCGCGGAATAACACAAACAAATCCAAACTGTTGATTTGCGAGAAAATAAAATCATTGCCGCGAACCACCGCCGTCAAAATATTCACTTGTTTCAAATCAATATTGATTTGTTTGGCCTGTGCCAACCAGGTGAATTGTTGATTGAAATTTTTCAAACTTTGTTCAAAAATTTGCTCTAATTTTTTCAGATTGACGGTTTCATATTCACCGAGCGGATAATTATAATAAATATTTTCCAATTCTCGCAGCAATTCCTGAAATTTTTCTTCATTAAAATCAAAAGGATTATCACTGGACAAAAAAACCACCAATTTGCCAAGTTCTTTTTCCTTGTCGGGATAGCGATCGGCGACAACCGTCATCAGTGAACTTTTGTAAGGATTTTGCTGTAATTCGCTACGAACAAAAGCGAATGAATGGGAAGGCATAATATATTTAATTATTTTTTTGACACTATGTTTCAAAAATATTATACTATATCTAGACTTAAAAGACAATAAAATTATTATGGCTTCCAAAAATTCCAATAAAAGTAAAAAAGGCGAGCCCGGCCTTGATTTGACGTTGTTGTTCGGCTCGCTCACCAGAGTTAAACTCTTGGCTTTGATGTTGCAGGATTATCATAAATCATATTTTGTGCGTGAGTTGACCCGTTTGTTGAATTTGCAAATCAATGCCATTCGGCGAGAATTGGATAATTTAACCACTTTGAATATTTTAAAAATTGATGAGGGGGCTAAAAAGAACAAGGATTTAAAAGAATTGTTTGCCGGGAAACCGTTGGTGTCGGAAAAATTGACCAGCACTGAAAAGAAATATTATAAAATTAATGAGGACTGTTTGTTTTTGGATGATTTGAAAAATTTGTTTTTGAAAGCCAAAGTTTTTGCCAAAAACAATGTTTTCAACAATTTGGAAGAATATTCGGAGGGCATTATTTTCGCGGTATTGTTGGGCAAATTTGTTAATGATCGCGAAAGCTCCATTGATTTGTTGATTGTCGGCGATGTGCCGTCCCGCAAATTGGAAAAATTGGTCAAAGAGTTGGAAAAACAGATTGGCGAGGAAATCAATTATTCCTTGATGAAAGAAGAAGAATTTATGTATCGTCAGCAGATTGTGGATAAATTCCTTTACAAAATTTTAGAAAACAATAAGATAGTGTTGATTGACAAAAGAAATAATAAACTTTTCAATGGGCATTCGAGTGAACTCATCGACTAACAAGAAAACTCATCTTTTATTGATTAACACCGCGATCAACCATTATTTGGGATTTGCCTTGTGGGAAATAAAAGGCAAGTCTTTTGTTTTACGGGCTTGCGCCTGGCGTAAGGCTTTATACAGTCAAAGTGAGAAGTTTTTGCAAACTTTGGATGCTTTTTTGATTAAGAACGGCGTGGCTTTCGGCAATGTGGCGGCGATTGTTGCCGTGAACGGGCCGGGTAGCTTTAGTGCCGTGCGTTTGGGCGTGGTGGGCGCTAATACCATTGGTTTGTTGCATAATATTCCGGTTTATTCATATAAATTAACGGTGGAAGAAATTCCCGATCTGACGGCCTGGCGTCGTTTTTTGGCGCAATTTGAAGAAAAGTGGAATTTGCCTGATGATTTTAGAAAATCCGTGTTTTCGCCGGTTTTGCCGTTGTATGGCGGTGATGCGCCGGTGACAGTTAAAAAGAAAAAATCGTAATAAAATATAGATATAACCTTTATGATTGATCCTAAGATTTTTAAAGCTTACGATATTCGTGGCTTGGTGGGTGAGGAAATTAACGAGGAATTGGCGTTTTTGTTGGGGCGAGCTTTGGTCGTGTATTTGCAAGACAAACAACCGTTGCGAAAAATCGCGGTGGCTTATGATATGCGTGAGTCTTCGTCGAAATTGGCGGCGGCGGTGTGTAAAGGAATTCGGGCGCAAGGGGTGACTAGTGTGGATTTGGGCTTGGCGACTACCCCGATGTTAAATTTTTCCGTGGGATCTTATGAAGATATTGATGCCGGCGTGATGGTGACCGCTTCTCATAATCCTTCCGAATATAATGGTTTTAAAATGTGTGATGCCAAAGTTTTGCCGATTGGTAAAAATAATGGTATGGATGAAATTCGGGAATTGGTTTTAGCTAATGTTTGGCCGGAAAAGCGAAACGTGACGGCGGAATATTTGCAACGAGTTTTTTCTTTGGTGAATTTAAATTCTGATAGAAAGATGCGCGTGGTCGTGGATGCCGGCAACGGTATGGCTGGTTTACTGTTGCCTTTATTGCAAAAACGTTTGCCAAACGTGGAATTGTTGCCGTTGTATTGGGAATTGGATGGACGTTTTCCTAATCATGAGGCTAATCCCTTGAAACACGAAACTTTGTCTGATTTGCAAACTTTTGTTGTGGTGGAGGAATGTGATTTTGGCGTGGCTTTTGATGGTGATGCCGATCGCGTTGGCGTGGTGGATGATAGCGGGGCGATTATTCCCGGGGATTTGGTAACCGCTTTATTGGCTAAGGAATTATTGTCTGATAAAAAAGACGCTTTGGTTTTATATGATTTGCGTTCCAGTAATATTGTTAAAGAAGTGATTGGCGAGGCCGGAGGCCACGCCGAAGAATCACCGGTGGGTCACGCTTTTATTAAAAAAATGATGCAGGAAAAGGGGGCGTATTTTGCCGGAGAATTGTCCAGCCATTTTTATTATCAAGATTTTTATAATGTGGAATCGGCGATTTATACTTTTTTGTTGCTTTTGTCTTTACTTAATTCCACGGATAAAAGTTTGTCCGACTTGGTGGCGCCCTTGCGTAAATATCATCAATCAGGGGAAATCAATTTGAAAGTTAATGTGGAGAAATCCGCTCAGATATTCTCGGAAATCGCCAATTATTATCAGACCCAAAACTCCGAGGACAAGGCTGTTTCCATTTCTTATTTGGATGGTTTGAAAATTTCCTTGCCCGGTTGGTGGTTTAATTTGCGCATGTCCAACACCGAGCCGTTGTTGCGCGTTAATATGGAAGCGGATACGGCTGATTTGTTACATGAAAAGAAAAATAAATTATTTGATTTATTGCATAAATATTTATAATTATGAAAATCGGCGTTTTTGATTCGGGCGTGGGTGGTTTGACGGTCTTCAAATATTTGGAAGATGTTTTGCCAAACTACGATTACGTTTATCTGGGAGATAATTTGCGCGCGCCCTATGGCGGGCGAGATGATCAAACAATTTACGAATTCACGCGGCAGGCGGTGGATTATTTGTTTCAAAAAGAAAATTGTCAGCTGATTATTTTGGCTTGCAATACCGCCAGTGCCAGTGCTTTGCGCCGTTTGCAGCAGGAATATTTGCCGACTTTGAATGATCCGCACAAACGTATTTTGGGAATTATCATTCCGATTGCTGAAGCGGTGCCCCGTTTATCCAAAAAAGGAAAAATCGCCTTGATTGGGACCAAGGCCACGGTGAAGGCGGCGACCTACGATGATGAAATCGCCAAAGCGTGGGGGGCGGTGCGTCCAACTGAAAAAATGTATTTATATAAAGAAGCGGCCCCGTTGTTTGTTCCTTTGGTGGAAGAAGGTTTGTTGGAGAATCGTGCCACCAAGTTTTTAGCACGCCAATATTTGCGTCCCTTGAAAAAACATCGACCGGATACTTTGTTGTTGGCTTGCACGCATTATCCGTTGTTGGCGGATTTGTTGGCGGGGATTATGGGGAAATCTTGCCGGACAATTTTGCCCGGTCCGATCGTCGCCGCGTCTTTGGCGGAATATTTGCAACGACACACGGAAATTGATGAATTGTTGAGTAAAGGGGCCAGCCGGCGCTTTTTATGCACTGCGCCACCGCAAGCTTTTAACAATTTGAGCTCGCGCTTTTTGGGCTATGGCGTGGCGGCGGAGCAGGTGCTTGTTGGTTAATTATAGTAACCAGTCTACTTTATGAGTGTTTTATCATTAAATGTGCAAGAACCTTATCATTCTTTTATTTTGAGTGGTGTAAAAACAGTTGAAGGGCGATTGAATAAAGGTAAATTTGCAGATATAAAAATAGGGGATATCATTGAAATTGAACCGGAAAAAATTCAATTTAAAATTGTTGAGAAAAATTTTTATTCTGATTTCAAAAGTATGATTGAAGCGGAGGGTTTAAAAAATGTTATTCCGGATAAAAATAATGTAGATGCGGCGGTTGATGTGTATTATCAATTTTACACTAAAGAACAAGAAAAGGAATTTGGCGTGTTGGCTATTAAAATTTTTAGGATATAAATGGAAAATTCAATCAATTGGTCGGCGCCCTTAGCGGAGCGCATGCGACCGAATA
>DAIPKK010000041.1:0-6335 GCA_036769805.1 Patescibacteria group bacterium | reverse complement strand
CAGCTTCTTTTTCCAGCTCTTCTTTGTAGCATTTTGCTACTTTCAGAGCGTTGGTCATGCGGCGGGCGTCCTGTTGGGTTGTCAATTTTTTACTCATGTTTCCCTCTCCTTTGTGTTCAAGCGCCTTGCTTGAACGGTTTATTGGTTGTTTTTGAAAAACATCAGTATTATAAATATTTTCATATATTTTGTCAACTTCTTTTTTCTTTAATTTCCGTCTATAATATTAGCGAAGCTTATTTTAATCCTTAAAAATTATTTTATGGAAGAGCAAAATCAACAAGAAAAAAAAGTGGTTAATGAAGTGTTCACCAAAGAAGATATTGAAAAGAACAAAGTAATGGCGATTTTAGCCTATATTATTTGGTTGATTCCTTATTTGGGCGCCAAAGACAGCAAGTTTGCGATGTATCATGCTAAACAAGGTTTGGTTTTATTTTTAGCCAGCTTGGCCTTGTATGTCGGTTACTGGTTGTTGTAGAGAATTTTGCCTTGGTCAATGTGGGGATTTATCAGTTTGGTTTCTACCGTATTTTCTTTAGCAGTATTGGCTTTGGCGATTATCGGTATCATTAACGCTTCCCAAGGAGAAGCTAAAGAATTGCCAATTATTGGTAAATATTCCAAAAAATTCTAGTTTTAATTTTCTTATATAGTTTATGAAAATATTTTTGTGCGGGGCGGGCGGAATGCTCGGCCAATCTTTGTCTCGTTTATTTTCCGGAACAAAATATGAAGTGATTGCCAGTACTCAAGATACCTTGGATTTGACGGATGCAGTAGCAGTGCAAGCCGCGATTTTGGCGGTCAAACCTGATTTTGTAATTAACGCCGCCGCTTATACTAAAGTGGACGCGGCGGAAACCGAGAAAGAATTGGCATTCGCGGTAAATGAGTTGGGCGTGGCTAATTTAGTTAAGGCTGTTCAGGAATTGGATATTCCGTTGATTCACTTTTCCACCGATTATGTGTTTCGTGGTGATAATGCCAAAGGATATGAAGAGCAATCTATTGAATTTGGACCTTTGAATGTTTATGGTCAGTCAAAATTAGCTGGGGATTTTCAGATTATTAATAATTTAACAAAATATTATTTGATTCGTATTTCTTGGTTGTATGGAGAATTTGGACCTAATTTTGTGAATGCCATGTTAAAATTGGCGAAAACACAACCGGAAATTAAAGTGGTGAACGATCAAATAGGCCGTCCCACCTATGCTGAAGATTTAGCACAAATGGTTTATGGTTTGTTAGAAGGTTTTTATCCCTGGGGAATTTATCATGGGGTGAATGAAGTTAGTGGAGAAGTTCCTGGTATTTCTTGGTATGATTTTGCTCAAGAAATTTTTCAATTTGCTGATGTAAAAGTAAATTTATTACCGGTAGATTCCAGTCAGTTTGTGCGGCCTGCCAAGCGCCCCCCCTATTCCATCCTGTTAAACACGAAATATCCCGCCCTTCCTGATTGGCGCTCTTCTTTAAAGCGACATTTAGGCACTTTGAAAAAATAGTAAGATTGGCTTAAAAAACTTGCGTTTGTCAGAGCGCTTGTTTTTTTATATAATGAAAATGTAGATGACTAAATAAAAATAAAATCCATGAGCGGAGCCGCCGCCACGATTATGCCGATTGATGATTTTGTGGATTATGGGGAAGATGGAAATATTCCCATTTATCAGTTGGCGCGTCAGTGGCAAGACGATGATTTGCAAGCATTAGTTCACTCACCGTTGACGGCGATTTTTTCGTTGAAATTGCATTTTGAGCAGGTTTTGTCTGATGATTGGCAACGTCGCGCCGGTGATTTTTTGCTCGCGGAATTGCCATTTTATTTACGATTGTCAGATTTTCGGCCGGAAAATGAGCAGTGGAGTGAATTGCTTAACGCTTTGCCGCGTGGTAGTGAAGCGCTTTGGCAGGGTTGGTTACGGCGCCAAATGATGGTTTTGTTGGAAATTGATGAGGAATTGTTAAAGGCGGTTTATTATCATTTTTCACTTTTTAGGAAGAAGGGTTGTCTTTTGAATAGCGGTGATTTGTTAAACGCTTATCGTGATCTCAGCCGGAATGGACGTTTCAATTTGTCTGACTTTAACAAGGTGGCTGAATATTTTGCTAAAAACCAACAAAAACAAGGGGTTGCTTGCAATTGACATTATTTTTTCTTTTCTATATTATAGTTCTTGTACTGCTTGTGAAGTTTGTTTGAGCTCTATTTTCAATTGTTTTGTGTGTGAAAATAATTGAAAGGAGAGCGTATGATTTAAATCGTGGCTGGTTTAAGTCTTTTTTATTTTTCTAATTTTCGAAACAATTTTTATGCCTACAATTAATCAGTTGGTGCGCAAACCACGTACTCAGGCAAAGAAGAAGTCCAAAACTCCGGCTTTGCAATCCGTGTATAACACTTTGCGTCGTAAAGTGACTGTCTTGCCGATGGGTTCCCCATTCAAGCGAGGCGTCTGTGTGAAAGTTTATACCACCACTCCGAAGAAACCGAACTCCGCTTTGCGTAAAGTCGCTAAAGTGCGTTTGTCCAACGGTCAAGAAGTGATCGCTTATATTCCGGGTGAAGGTCACAATTTGCAAGAACACTCCATCGTCTTATTGCGAGGCGGAAGAGTTAAAGACTTACCTGGTGTGCGTTATCATATCGTTCGTGGCGTCTATGATACTCAAGGCGTGGCGAATCGTAAACAAGGTCGATCTATCTATGGTGCTAAAAAATCCAAAAAATAAGCTGTTAATAATTTAATTTTAGAATATTATGCGAGGAAAAAAAGCTCCGGTGAGAGAAATCTTGCCAGATCCTAAATATAACAGCGTCGTGATTGCCAAGTTCATCAATTATATTATGTTGGACGGCAAAAAGAGCATCGCGCAAGGTATTATTTATGACGCGATGGATGAAATCGACCGTTTGTTAAAGGAAAAGAAAATCGCGGGCGCGGAAAATATCAAGAATGCCCAAGATTTCTTGGATGTTTTATTGGAAAAAGTCACTCCGATGGTGGAAGTGAAGAGCCGACGCGTCGGTGGTAGCAATTACCAAATCCCGATGCCGGTGCGTGGCAATCGCCGTTATTATTTGTCTTTTAATTGGTTAATTGAAGCGGCGCGCGCTCGTAAAGGTAAAGAAATGTATAAACGTTTGGTGGATGAAATGTTGGATTCCTTTGCCGGAACCGGCGCTACCATCAAGAAGAAAGAAGACGTTTATCGTATGGCTGAAGCCAACCGCGCCTTTGCTCATTTGGCTCGTTTCTAATTTAATTTTTAGCGAAAATAAAAAAATTTATGCCTAGACAATATCCTTTGGATAAAACTAGAAATATCGGGATCATGGCGCACATTGATGCCGGTAAAACCACTGTGTCTGAGCGCGTTTTGTTCTATACCGGTCGTAATTATAAGATTGGTGAAGTGCATGAAGGTGCCGCCACCATGGACTGGATGGAGCAGGAACGTGAGCGTGGTATTACCATCACTTCCGCCGCGACCACTTGTTTCTGGAAGAATCATCGTATCAACTTGATTGATACTCCCGGCCACGTGGACTTTACCGTGGAAGTGGAACGCTCTTTGCGTGTTTTGGATGGCGCGGTGGCGGTGTTTGACGCTTCCCAAGGTGTGGAAGCGCAATCTGAAACCGTTTGGCGTCAAGCTGATAAATATCATGTGCCTCGTATCGCCTTTGTTAACAAAATGGACAAATTGGGCGCGGATTTTATCATGAGTTTAAATTCCATTCGTGAAAAATTGTGTGATAAAGCTTTTGCCATTCAATTGCCGATCGGACAGGAAGAAACTTTCAAGGGATTGATTGATTTGATTACCATGAAAGCTTATACCTTTGAAGGGAAGAGCGGAGAAACCATCGTGGAAATTCCGGTGCCGGAAGAATTGAAAGCCAAGGCCGAGGAATTGCGTTCTCAAATGGTGGAAACCGTGGTGGAAGTTGATGAAGCTTTAACCAACAAATATTTGGAAGGCGGTGAGATCACTGAAGACGAAATTCATGCCGCTATGCGTAAAGGTATCATTACCAATACTTTGTATCCGGTAATGGCCGGTAGCGCTTTGAAGAATACCGGTGTTCAATTGGTTTTGGACGCTGTGGTCAAATATTTGCCATCTCCGTTGGATGTGCCGGCGGTGACCGGTACCAACCCGAATACTGGGGAATCTGCCACTCGTTTGGCTTCCGATGATGAACCTTTAGCCGGTTTGGCCTTTAAGATTGCCACTGATCCTTATGTCGGTCGTTTGACTTTTTATCGTTTATACTCCGGAAAATTGCAAAGCGGCACTTATGTGTTGAACGCCAATACCGGTAATAAAGAAAGAATCGGTCGTTTGGTGCGTATGCACTCCAATTCCCGTGAGGAAATTGATGAGGCTTATGCCGGTGAAATCGTTGCCATTATCGGTTTGAAAGATACCAAGACCGGTCATACTTTGTGTGATGAAAAAGCGCCGATTGTGTTGGAAGAAATTACTTTCCCAGAACCGGTCATTTCTTTGGCCGTGGAACCGAAAACCAAGGCTGACCAAGAAAAGATGGGTGTGGCTTTGCAAAAATTGGCTGAAGAAGATCCGACTTTCCGTGTCAGTTCCAACGAAGAAACCGGACAAACGGAAATCGCCGGTATGGGTGAATTGCACTTGGATATCTTGGTTGATCGTATGAAACGCGAATTCGGTGTGGAAGCCAATGTCGGTAGTCCGCGCGTGTCCTATCGTGAAACCATTACCCGTGAAGCCGAAGCCGAAGGTAAATACGTTCGTCAATCCGGTGGTCGTGGTCAATACGGTCATTGCTGGTTGAAAGTTCGTCCTTTGAAAGAAGATGGTTTGCATTTCCGCTTTAACGATGAAGTTAAAGGTGGTGTCATTCCTCGCGAATTTATCAACCCGATTGAAAAAGGCGTTAAAGAAAGTTTGGACAAGGGTATTTTGGCCGGTTATCCGGTGGTGGACGTGGAAGTGGATGTCTTTGATGGTTCTTACCATGATGTGGACTCCTCTGAAGCGGCCTTTAAGATTGCCGGTTCCATGGCTTTTAAAGAAGCTTGTATGAAAGCCGGTATTATCTTGATGGAACCGATCATGAAGGTGGAAGTTGTCACCCCGGAAGAATATATGGGTGATATTATCGGTGACTTGAACAGCCGCCGCGGTCAAATCAATGAAATGACCCAACGTGGCACGGCCCGCGTGATTCACGCTTTTGTGCCGTTGGCTTCGATGTTCGGTTATGCCACTGATTTGCGTTCCAAATCCCAAGGTCGCGCCAGCTACAGCATGGAATTCGGACATTACATTGAAGTGCCGCGTAACATTGCTGAAGAAATTATTAAGAAAAACCAATAAATATAAGGTTTTTTCTCTCTTGCAAAAAAAAAATGATGTGTTATAATGGGAAAGAATTTTGCAAGGGTAACAAAAAAAAGATTTTTGTTTTTTTTGTTCTAATTTAACTAATTAAATATTAAACGCTAAAAACGTTTAACTAACTAGAAGAAATAAATATGGCAGAACAATTTGATCGTTCCTTGCCTCACGTGAATGTGGGGACCATTGGTCACGTTGACCATGGTAAAACAACTTTAACAGCTGCTATCTTGCAGGTGTTAGCCACCAAGGGCTTTGCTCCGAAAATGAAGAGCGTCGGTGAAATCGACTCCGCTCCGGAAGAAAAAGCTCGTGATATTACCATTAATACCGCCCATGTGGAGTATCGTAGTGAAACTCGTCACTATGCTCACATCGACTGTCCGGGCCACGCTGACTATGTGAAAAACATGATCACCGGTGCCGCTCAAATGGACGGCGCGATTTTGGTGGTGGCCGCCACTGACGGTCCGATGCCTCAAACCCGCGAACACATTTTGTTGTCTCGCCAAGTCGGCGTTCCTTATATCATTGTTTTCATGAACAAAGTTGATATGGTGGATGATCCGGAATTGGTGGACTTGGTGGAAGCGGAAATTCGTGAATTGTTGAGCTCTTATAAGTTCCCGGGCGATACCACTCCGATTATTCGTGGTTCCGCTTTGAAAGCTTTGGAAAATCCGACTGATGAAGCGGCTGCTAAGCCAATCTGGGATTTGTTGAAAGCTTTGGATGAATATATTCCAACCCCACAACGTGAAGTTGAAAAGCCGTTCTTGATGCCGGTGGAAGATATTTTCTCCATTGAAGGTCGTGGTACTGTGGTGACCGGTCGTATCGAACGTGGCCAAATCAAAGTTGGCGACGAAATCGAAATCGTCGGTTTGGCTGATGCCGTTACCAAAACCACCGTTACCGGTATTGAAATGTTTAACAAGAGC
>DAIPKK010000005.1:0-30221 GCA_036769805.1 Patescibacteria group bacterium | reverse complement strand
GGCATCCACCATACGCTCTTATGTTATTAAACTTTAGAAATCGGCATCAAAATGCTCATTACAGATAAATGTCGTATTAAATAAACACGAACAATTTATTGTTATTGTAAATTACCTGTTTAATTGTCAAACAACTCTTAAAGACAATAGGTATTATATACAATAAAAATTATTTGTCAAGAAAAATCCAAGACAATAAAAAGCCCCAATAAATACGGGGCTTTTATAATGTTTTGCAAACTCAAAAAACGGACTGATTTTTTACGAATTTTTATTTGTTTGAAATTTTACCTATTTTTTGAAAGTGATTTTTCCCGCACGCCGCGCCTGCACTTCCTTACTCGCTTTGACATATCCTTTATTAAGCTGACCTAGCCTGGCATTATCAGCCAAAGTCCCCCCGGGATGCTTGTCGCCGGCTTGTTTTTCAATCACACCCAAATCATCATATTTAGAATCTACGTGACAACGACATTCACCGCCGCAATCACATTCTCCCCCACAATCGCAACCCTCACAATCTTCATCCACATATTCGGCGCCGGGCGGCAAATCATCATTATATTCTTCCAACGGCTTACCTTCCACGGTAATTGGCGGTTGAGGTTCTACTTGTTTTTGTTTTTCGCCAAAAAACTTGGCAAAGGGGTTGTCCATAGTATTTTAAATTTAAAATAAAATATCATCATCTTCCTCTATGATCTGCTGATTAAAACTGTTAAGCCATTCCTGTATCTTTTGCATTTCCGCACCAACATCACCATTGGCCGGCAACGCCGTTTCAACTTGATTAGAATCAGCGCCAACAACAAAATCAAAAGCTTGATTAAAAATACTTTCAACTTCAGAATGAGTTAAATTACTGCCAAAATCAGTTAAAATAGGGTCAATAAATTTAGCAAGTAACCACTGTTTATCCGACTCATTTCTAATATCAAAAAACGAATTAATCTTTTCCAATACCTGTTTTATATTCTCTACTGAATAATTCTTAAAATTGACGAAAGCTACCTCAGCCAAAGGCTTAAAGTTCAACAAAAATTCAATCCGCTGCTGTTGAACTCCACCCAACTTTGTCAATAAATCACGGGCCCTTTCCTTTAATTCCTCAGATGATTGCCCACCGGCAACATCTTTCCAAAAATCATCAATACTTCCCCTAATACTATTCAAACTCAATGAATCTTTAAATTTTTCCCCTAACACCGTCAGAGCCCCCTCAACTATTTTTGCATTCCCCTGATTGGAACGTTGGTCACGCCCCATTGATTTGACTAAATTATCATCAAATCCCAACATTGGCCCCGCCTCCGCTGATTGATCGTTTCGCCCAATCCCATTTTCCTCTTGAAAACGCTTAACTGCCTCAGTAGGATCACCATCATAATAAATAATATGCTTAGGTCGAACATCAGGATGGGCGACAAAATATTTTTCCCAATATTCTCTTGCAGTAATGGCATTAGATGGTTGTTTCATCCACAAATCCAAATTAGCGCTATCCATTGAACCAAAAATAAAATCATTAACTAATGTTTCCACATTAGACTTACCTTGCATGATATCATCAGTAAGATAATCAACAAACGAGGATGAAATCTGAACTTCTATTCCCTTTGAACGCAAATCTGTTTTTAGTTGATCTAAACGCGCTTTCACCTCTTCCTTCAAAACATTTGAATCTAAATTCTTTTTAGCGGTTAAATCCCCCAAAAAACCAGCCAATAAAGATTTAATGTCTTCTTTGACAATTAACTCTCTTTTCACATTTTCACCTTCTCCTTTAAGTTCTGACGCGTAACGCGAACCGGTTTCTGGGTCAACCAATGTACTGGAAGGCAAAAAAACCAAACCGGAATCAACTGAAATACCTTGTCCATTCTCTGACCACACAAAAACATCATTCCATTTTTGTTCCTGATCGGACTCTAATAAATTAACTTTCCTAGAAGCACCTAAGCTATTTTGAGATGCCACAAAATCCGTCGGATACAACATAAACACTTCATTTCCCCTTTCTGCTCCATACATCAAATCGCTGACCATTTGTGACGCAAAATGCAAAGCGGTTCTATCGGCAAATTTTGGTGCAGAAGCACTATGAACATTTAAAAACTGGTGTAGCTTCTGTAATGCTTCGCTAAAACTATCGGACTGAGTTATTCCTTGCGTATCAAGAAGTTTACCGACCGTTTCAGAATCAATATTTTTCAAATCAACAACCCCATCAACCACCGACATCGCCGAACGTTGCATTTTCCCATTCTCCAATATAGCTTTAAACCCTTGCGAATATTCCTTGAAGCCGGCAGTATGCTGTGCCAAACCCAAATGATCTCGAAATCCTTGACGAGTAACATGAGAAAAATATTGTGGATTTAATTTTTTATACAAAGAAATATATTCTTCAGTAGACAATTCTGCCAAAACTTCACCCTTTAAAAATTCTTTCTTTTCCTCCACTGTTAATGAAGTTTTTTCAGGATTTTCTATCATCAAACGTAATTGTTGTAAGCGATTTTGATTTTCAGGGGATAAACTACCAGCCGATTCTTGGTTACTTGTAAAACCAATCTGTTCCACCGACTGACGCAAACTCCGACTTGGTAAAACAAAACCATGCTCGGCTGTCGCCTCCAAATTAGAATCAACCGGTTTCTCTATCACACTCTCAACTTTCTCAGAACTGACCGGCTCCACTATTTGTTGTGGATCCAAAATTTTTTCATGCATATAAATATAAAAATTTCATTGAAAATATTATAGCACAAAAACGCTATTTTCTAAATTGTTTTCAAATATTCCCCCAGATCAGCCAAATTTTCAAAAACCGCATAACCGGCCTGCTCATAATCGTCAATGGTCCAATATTTACGATTGATTAAACCGGTAATCAATAAACCGGGGAAAGCGGCGCGCACTTTTTCATTTTCCCCCAATTTATCATTGATAAACAAAGAACGAGCAAAATCCGCTGAAAATTTTTCAAGCACAGCTTCCTTGCCATCCGTACCAATAACAATTTGCTCAAAAAAATCAGCAATCCCCAGAGAATCAATTTTTAATTGCTGATAAGGTGGGTTGCCATTACTCACTAAAATTAAATGTTCAGTTTGTGTTCGCAGGTATTGCAAAAACTCCCGCGCTCCCGGCAATAAATAGTTGGTTTTTAGCAAATCATACATTTTCCCCAAAAGTTCAGGGGGCAATGTGTAAGATAAATCCCGCAACGCCACCAACTGATTTTCAAAAGTATAGATATCAATAATTTTTTTATAAGTACTTTGGGCAAGATCCATGGGCACCCCATATTCCACCAGCAAATCAAAAAGCTTAGCCTTGTATTTTTTAGTGTCCATCAAGCTATCGTCCAAATCAACAAAAATATAATCAAAACGCATAATTAATTTTTATTTTTAAAAATATTTGATTCTAAAAAGCGCGGGCGAAAATACCGCAGGGCAAGAAACGTTCCCCGCCCTTCTCCGGAATCAACAATTCACCGGACTCAATGGTGGCGAATTTGTCGGACAAAACGGTTTGCACGCTTTGATGATAAGCTAAGGCAGAATAACCGGACGCGTAACCATTTACCAAAACGAACAATGGCTTGTCAGTTAACAGTTTGGCACAGTCAGCCACGAACGGCACAAAATCCCGTTCGATTTTCCATAGCTCGCCGGTCGGACCGTGGCCGAAAGCCGGCGGATCCATAATAATGGCATCATATTTGTTACCGCGGCGCAATTCACGTTTCACAAAAGCGACAGCATCATCAAGCAACCAACGAATCGGTTTTTCCGATAAATGCGAAAGTTGGGCGTTGTCCTTGGCCCAATTCAAAGCGACTTTGGAAGCGTCCACATGGCACACGCGCGCCCCCGCCGACGCCGCCGCCAAAGTGGCGCCACCGGTGTAAGCGAATAAATTTAAAACGGAAATATCTTTTTTCTTGCTATCTTTAATTTGTTTGTAAATCCACTGCCAATTGGCCGCCTGTTCCGGGAAAACGCCGGTATGTTTAAAAGCGGATAATTTAATCCAGAATTTCCAACGATCAATTTCCACCGGCCAACGATCAGGCAGGGCTTTTTTCAATTGCCACTTTCCTTGCGCGGAAAAATTGGCATCGGCTTTTTGCCAATCCCGTTCAGTCAAATTTTGCGGCCACAAGGCTTGCGGATCCGGCCGCCTCACCACGAACTTACCATAACGCTCCAATTTCTCTCCGGCCCCGCTGTCCAACAAATCATAATCCGTGGCGGCCGGCATACTTAAAAGTTGTGAATACGAATGCTTGGTCTTCATAAATTATTTATTTTTATTTTAATAAGGATATAACTTAGCGAAAATATTCACCGGACGATCTTCCAAATAAATATCCGGCTCGGATAAATATACATCAGCTAAAACACTTAACTCATCCTTAAAGGCCGCCAACAAACCGTTAACATTCTCATCAGCCGGCCACGCCCAGGCGGTCGCGTCCACCTTGCCCAAATAATTGCAGGCGAACAAAGCTTGCTGCGCGCGAAAATGATCACTGATAAAAATCACTTTAGAAATGGAAAAAACTTCGTGTAAACGACGGCAAGTGTGAAAAGGTTCGGGACTGTGAAAATCCGGATACAAATCCGCTTCCGCCACGCCCTTACCGATAAAATAATCCATGATTGTTAAAATGCGATTTTCTTTATTTTCGCGCAACTCGCCACTAACCACAATCTTACTGATTTGTTTATCTTGATAGGCCTTCACAACATTCAATAAATAAATGGATTCATCAATCGGATCACTGACCGAAGCGGCAAACAACACCGCCACCCTATCTTGAAACCTTTCCGCTTCCACAGACTCACCATAACTGAGCAATGGTTTTTGCCCGGCAAAAAAATAACTGTGCGTTCCCCAGACCATGATTGCGCCCAACGTCACCACAAAAAGCAAGAACAACAGAAATCGATACATAAAAGTTTAAAAATTTATTGATTCATCGCTGATATTATAACAAGCAAAATCAAAAAAAAGCAACAAAATTGACAATACTTGGCGAAAAATGATTTAATATGGGCAACTTGAAAGGAGGCAAACATGGCAAGCAAAGAAAAGGCCATCTACTTAGTAATTGATATCAATCACATCAACAGCACCCTTGCTGTAATGACCACCAAGAGACAACTGGCCTTTAAAGCTGAAAAAACGGCCGCCACGATGGATATTGGCATTAAGAATCTCAAAAAGTCTTATGACCAATTAAAAGGCCAATCCGATTATAGAATCGTGAAACTGCTCTGCGCTGTTCCCAAACCGAACACCGAGAATGGCACTTTCACGGACTACCGCATGCTGCCCTGGAACAATCAGCCACTGCTTGTTCACTTGGCACACACTTTCAAATGTCCGGTACAATTGGTCAATCGCTATGAGCTGGAAGCGCTCGGCGAAGCGACCTTCGGAGCCGGAAAAAGTGACCGGGTAATGATGTATTACCACGTTGGCAACAACGTTTCCGGAACCTGCATTGTGGAACAAAAGCTGGAAAGATCATTTTTCCGCTATCGCCCCGAACACCAGCTGATCGCCCAAACGCACGGAAACTACCAGACACTGGAAGAACTGATTTCCCTGCGCAACTTGGAAGAACAGCTCAACCGCAGCAAAGAAAACATCAGCAAAAGCACCTTGCTTGCTGAAATGGAACAACACCTGGCGGTGGGACTGTTCAACGGTATGACGCACTGGGGGCAGCCCGGTGTCATCGTCATCGGAGGGAGCCTGGCCCATGACCTTTCTCCGAAAAACATTCGGGAAGCACTGGAAGCGCTGGGCACCGGCAAAGCACCGAAAGTCAAACGCGCGGAAAAATCCGGCTATGGTCCGCTCTACGGCGCCCTCGCCCTGATCCGCGCCGAAAGCAAAAAACCGGCTCCGGCCACGGACGAAGCCGAAGTCTAAGAATCACGAAACTCCCAAAATCAGGGAGTTTTTTTAGTTGCCATTTAAAAATAAAAGGATTATAATAAAAATTAAAGCAAATTACTTATGACAAACAATTCGTCAGGAAAACTGAAAATTTTGGTCTTGGCGACCATGATTTATCCTGATTATTTTGGGGGCGCCGCCAAAGTCGCTTTTGAGCAAGCTCTGCAATTGCAAAATTTGGGCCACGATGTGACCATCATTACCTTGAAAAAACATCATTATTTTGCAAAAGAAGAAAAAATTTACGGCTTGCGTTTTTTGCGTTATGACAACCCGGTGATGCGCCGTATGTTTGGCAAAAGCATTACTGCCGGTCATTCCCTCAAAAAATATTTAAATTCTCTGAAACTCAAGTTTGATGTGGTAATCAGTCACTACCCGCACGACAGCCGCGCTTTTTTTCGCAGTCAATATAAAAATGTTCCACTACTCTATACTTTTCACGCCCCGTCCAAGAAAGAAATGTCCATTCAGAAATTGAATTTTGAACATCGCCACTGGTGGGGACGTTTTTTTCATAATGCCTTTGTCACCTGGACACATCGTTGCGAAAATTATTCTTTAAGCCACGCCACGTCCATCGCCGTGATGAGCCATTTCATGAAAACCGAGTTAATCACCACGCACGAAAATATTGATAAAAACAAAATCCACATTTTATCCTCCGGCGTGGATATCAATGCTTTTCAAGTGGCGACACCGGAACAACGACAAGCGCTGCGCCAGGAATTGGGCTTCAATGATGAAGAAATGATTTTTTTGACGGTGCGTCGTTTAACGGAAAGAATGGGCATTGAAAATCTGATTAGCGCTACCGGTTATCTGACAAAAAAATATCCGAACTTGCGCGTCAAAATAATCGGTGACGGCTTGTTAAGAAAAACTTTGCAAAAACAAATCAAAGATAACAAGTTAAGCGATTTCGTGGATTTGATTACCGAATTGATGGATCAAAAGAAACTGTTAAAATATTACCAAGCGGCCGATTGCTTTGTTCTGCCGACAAAATTATTGGAGGGTTTGGGCATCGCCACACTGGAAGCGTTGGCTACCGGCTTACCGGTTTTGGGAACACCGGCCGGCGCCACTCCGGAAATTTTGGAAAACATCAATCCGGCGATGATCTTCCGCTCCACTCGACCGGAACACATTGCCATGGGAATGCAATGGTTCATTGAAGAAGGTCACAAACTAAGTTTACCGGAACAATGTCGTGATTATGTGGTAAAAAACCACAATTGGAAAAGCATTATCAGCAATTTGGAGAAAGTCTTATATTCAATTAAAAAATAAGTTGACACTGCCTAAGCGCTTTGTTATTATATGGATTGTTAAGAGATTAGTCACAATTATTCGGGGATCGTCTAATGGCAGGACAGTGGCCTTTGAAGCCATTAATCGGGGTTCGACTCCCTGTCCCCGAGCTAAATAAAAATTCCGCGCTTTAGTGCGGGATTTTTATTTTTTGCTTCGGGAAGTGGAGTCGAAGTTTATCCCCGGAGGGGGACTCCCTGTCCCCGAGCAAAAATAAAAACACTCCCAAAATTGGGAGTGTTTTTATTTTTGTTTTGTGGTTGGCAGGGAGTCGAACGGGCAGGAGCGAGCTGTGAGTAATTTTGGAAAAAATATGTCTTGAACCAGGATTAAACTGTGAATCCTCCCGCGAAGCGGATAGACTGATCAACTATGATAAAAAAAATCATAGTCCATCAACCTAATCAGACGAATCAAAGTTCAAAAACTAAAGCCCCTGTCCCCCGAAAATTTATATATTGTTTATACTAAAAATACCCTCTTTCTTCTTTGCGGTTTTTTCTCGCACCACGCTCAGCGGAAATTCTTTTTGCTTTCGGATTATATCGTTTTTGAGAACGATTTTCCGTCTCCTCCCAATCAATTATAGCAAAAAAACGCCGTGCTTGCTATGATAAAGACATCAATCAAGAAATTTAAAAATATGAACTACCTTTTTCTCTTCCTTATGCTGGGCATTTATGCCGGCTTGCACTTCCTGCTCTATCTGGCGACCGTGACGCTGTTTTCCATCAGCACTTTAAAATTCAAACTGATTATTTTGGGAATTTACGGCCTGCTCGCTTTGAGCTTTTTCGGCACCATGATTTTATCCCATTACAGTGACAACCCCCTGACCCGCGTTCTGTATTTAATTTCGGCGCTATGGATTGGCATGCTGATATTTTTAGTAATCACTTTCACGCTAGCCTGGATCATCGGTATATTTATCAAAAACCCGGCCAACCTGAAATTGATTTTAGGAATTGGCGCCTTAGTGGTATCCGGCATTCTTTTAATTATCGGCTACTACCAAGCCACGCGCCCGGCCATCACTCTTTTGGACATTGGCATTGCCAATCTGCCGACAAGCTGGAGCAACAAAAAAATCGTACAACTGAGTGATCTCCACCTGGGAAGAATCCACGGAAAAGATTTTTTAAATGAAGTCATCACCCGCGTTAATAAATTGCAACCGGACATTGTTTTTATCACCGGCGATTTGTTTGACGGTTTGGGGGACCACGTGGAAAATTTCATTGCTGATTTTTACAAATTACAAGCACCGTTGGGAATTTACTTTGTAACCGGCAACCACGAATCATATCTGGGCGTGGATAAAGTTTTGACTTTATTGGAAAAAACGCCGATTGTGGTTTTGAATAATGAATTAAAAGAGGTTGACGGTTTGCAAATCATCGGTTTAAGTTTTGTGGATTTTGCCGGTGAACAAGATAAAAATATTTTAACGACCTTACCCGGTTTTGACGGGGAAAAAGCAAACATTCTCCTCTACCACGAACCGATTGCTTTAGGACGAGGAAAAAACATGAACGGCAACGGTCACTCGGAATTATATTTCGGACCGAAAACCGATTTCACGGTGCAAGAAAACAATGGTATCGATTTGCAATTATCCGGTCACACTCACGCCGGTCAATTCTTTCCATTTACACTTTTAACAAAAATGATTTACAAAAATTATCATGCCGGGCTTCACCAAATCGGGAATTTCCAATTATACGTGAGTGGCGGCACGGGCACCTGGGGGCCACCGCTGCGCTTGGGCACGCGCGGCGAAATTGTTTTGATTGAGTTGCATCAAAAATAAAAAAGGGCGAATTAACACTCGCCCCGACTGAATTTGCAAACAACGAAAGTGAAAAGAACTAACGCGCCGGCGTCAGGTTGGTGTTGAATTCGCTTAACTGAGAATCAAACCAATCCTGAGCGAATTTAACGCGCGCCGCCTCCATCTCCCCATTGGAAAACGAAATACCGTTTTCACTGAGAAACATTTTAAGCACAATGAATTCCTGCTTACTTTCCTCTCCAATGGATAAAGGCTCTTTTCTTTTTTGCCACAACAAATAGTCGCGACACATCTGATAAACCAGATCCGACACAATTTCCATCTGAGGCCGAAAGTTAATCGGCATTTTGGAAAAGCGAATCGCCGTCAACCAGATGGCGTTGCCAACCATTTTTACCGATTCGGTATCACGCCCCACTGTCACAAACGTTCTCCAGTCATGAATGTCTGACGGCTTCATCGGCGACAAGCCCAAAGACATTTGTCGTCGAACCAACATCAAAAAACACAACTCATTGAAACGTTCCTCGCTAATCACGACGCTCGCGGTGTTTGCCATGATTTCCCTCCTTTGGCAAAAGTTAAAACAACAACGCCTAACTTTCGTCTAAAAAATAGCACAAAAAAAACTAGATTGCAAAAAAATAGCTTCGCCCACGGGATTCCAGATAAATTTTTCGCAATGCTCAAAATTTTCTGGAATGACTCGTTGAAATTATTTGCTCTCCTTTTTATTTCGTAAAGTCAGATATAGTAAAACTCCGCCGCTGAGTAAAATCGCCAGCAAACTCATCAACTGGAACCAACGGAACGGCCCAACATAAGGCGAATAATCTTGGCGCAAAAATTCCAAAGAAAAACGCACACTAGAATATACGAAAACATATAGAGTCAAAAAGAAACCGCTACGATAACGCGCTTCCGGCAAACGGCGCGCGTTTTTGCGGTGCAATCCCAAAAGCAACAAGCAAATCAAAACATTGGCGATTGATTCATAAAAAAACACCGGATGAAAATGCGTTGAGTTTAAAAATTGTTCCGGGCGCAAACTTTCTTTGATGGGAATCCCCCACGGCAAAGTGGTCGGACTGCCAAATAATTCTTGATTAAAATAATTTCCCCAGCGCCCAATCGCTTGCGCTAAAGCCACGCCCGGCACGATTAAATCCGCCAGTTTTAAAAACTTTATTTTGTGGCGCCAACAAAACAATGCCAAACCGATTGCTCCACCAATCAAATCACCATGCAGAGCCAAACCGCCCTGCCACACTTTAAAAATATCCAGCAAATTATCTTGATAAAACGGCCAAGCATAAAACACATAATACAAACGCCCGCCGATCAAACCGCACAAAAAAACATACAACAACAACACATCAATATTGACACCGCTGACCTGATATTTTTTCAACAAATGTTGCGTTAAAAAATAAGCGGCGATAATTCCCAAAGCCACGAGCAAACCATACCAATGAATTTGCAAAGGCCCGATTGTTCCTAACAACGCTTCCGGCAAATTAGTATGCAACCAGTTAATCATACAAATCAAAAATTTTATGTTTTAAAAGTAAAATCCGACGCAACGAATCATTCAAACGTTCTTCCGAAATTTCCCCGGATAAAACCGCTTGTAAAATCACATCATAAGCGGCTAACTGTTTTTCCAAAGTACTGACATAAAGCAAAATATCATTTCCCGCTGAAAATGCCAAGCGCGCGATTTCCGCATTACTAAAATTGTTTTGCAAAGCGCCCATTTCCAAATCATCAGTAATGATAACGCCTTCGTATCCCCACTCACCCCGCAAAACATCAGTTAAAAAAATTGATGATAACGATGCCGGATAAAGCGCATCCACTTGCGGATAAGAAACATGACCGCTCATCACCATCAGCGGACCATCGTTTAAAGTATCTTTAAAACTTTGGGCGTTGGCCAAGACTTCAGACTTGCTTAAAGAGGCCGTTGGCAAAGCTTGATGAGAATCAATTTTATCATCAGGGTGGCCGGGAAAATGCTTGGTGACGGGAATAATTTTAACCGATTGATAAGCACTGATCATCGCTTGCGCCAAAGCTGTCCGCTCCGCCAGCGTTCCCGGAAAAACCCGATCAAACAAAAAGGAATTACTTTTAGTGACATAATCCAAAACCGGCGAGTAATTGACGTTAAAACCCAAAGCGCGCAACTGCTCACCACGCTCCAACGCCACCGCACGTGCCTCGGCTTCGTTCGTGATTTTGGCTTGCCCGACCATATTGATATTTTTCAAACGACTGACCGGCCCGCCCTCCTGATCCACCGAAACAAACAACGGTAGCGGCGACAAAGTTTGCAAATCACCAATCAAAGTTTGAATATTTTCGGTTGAACCCAAATTGTATCCTAATAAAATCACGCCTCCCCAATGATTTTTAGCAAACGACTCACGCAATTCCTGAGTCACGGTTTTGCCGGCAAAGCCCACCATAAACAGCTGCCCGACTTTTTCTTCCAAAGTCATGGAGTCAATTTCTTCATCAATCGCTGCCAGAATACGTTCCTCTTCCGTCGGTGCCGGTTTAAAACCATCAGTTAAAAAAGATAAAAACGGTCGCTCATCCGCCGAGCGCGACAAAGTCAAAAAAGTCAGGCCCACGCCGACCGCCACCAGCAACAAAATTAAAAAATAAATTAAAGTTTTTTTCATGTTTATATTTTAGTATAAATGGGAGAAATAAAAAAGCCCCCCATTTGGGAGCCAATTTGTGCCGAGGACAGGACTCGAACCTGCACACTCATCGTACCTGCTCCTAAGGCAGGCGCGTCTACCAATTCCGCCACCTCGGCTAGATTAGGTTTATTATAGATTAGCATAGCAAAAATGTAAATAAAAAAATAACAATATTGTCATTGCGAGACAAGAATACGCCAAAACGCGAACAACGCTTGTCATTACGAGGCGCTAAGCGCCGAAGCAAACTCATGAATCAACATCTCACAAGATTGCTTCTCTACCGCTCGCAATGACAAAATCAGTGGTCACAAAAAAGAACCCTCGCAGGTTCTTTAATATCGGGTGCGGATGGTCGGACTCGAACCGACACGGAATTTCTTCCACGGGATTTTAAGTCCCGCGTGTCTACCAATTCCACCACACCCGCATCTGGGAGCGAGAAACGGGGTTCGAACCCGCGACCTCCACCTTGGCAAGGTGGCGCTCTAGCCAACTGAGCTACTCTCGCATTTAACTATTGCCTATTATAGCAAATAATCTTTTTTTTGCAATACTGGAAACCCGCCGCCCTCACATCGCTTCATAAAGGCTTATTTTTTCCGGCCGGCCTTGCCTATCCACCAAAATCAACAACAAATCCAACTGATATTCATCGTTATTAATTTTATGACGATATAGATATTGATAAATCGTTGACCACAAACGTTCCCGCTTGCTTTCAGTCAAAACCTCTTCCACCAAAAACAATTCTCCGGGACGACGCGTCTTCACTTCCACGAAATGCAAACGTCCGTTTTTGTAAGCAACAATATCAATTTCGCCGGCACGACTACGATAATTTCTTTCCAAGATCGTGAAGCCGTTCACCGACAACTGCTCTACCGCCCAATTTTCCCCCTGCTTTCCCAAAGTCACTTTTGACATTATCTTTTTCCTAAATATCTGGCTTTAATTTGTTTGTAAAAATTATAAATAAAATACAACCAAATGCCGGCAATCAATAACCACAACAAGAACCAAACGCGCGCGCTCAAAATGTAAACCCCCTGATAAAAGAAAAACAACCAAATGAAACCGATTAAACTCATGGTCCAACAAAAACTACTGAACTGTCGGACTACGCTACGGTAATTGATGATTTGACGCATCGCCAATAAAATATCCAAAACAATCCCGCTAATCAATAACGCTCCAAATAAAGCCAACAAACCCCAGAACAACGGCCCGACCAATACTTTGCTGGAAAACCAATAATCAACGCTCAACGGTGCAGTCCAATTAATCATACGTAAATACTGTTTTAATATTTAGTGGCCAAGAGAGCGTAATGATAAGGTCCGGGTTGCCATTCACTTTTCACCAGATAATAATTATCTTGCAACCATTGTTTTACTTGATTTTTCGGCAATAAAGCCTGGGGGGCGCGCGGAAATGCGTTATCCGCCCAATCCATAATCAACAAAGACCCGTTTTGCTTCAGCAGATGGCGTATTTCGCCCAAAATGGCGTTCTGACGCTTCAATTCCGCTAAAACGTTAACCAATAGGATAGTATCAATACTGCTCTGCTCAAAGGGCAAACCTGACAATTGTTCAATGTCTGCTTTGAGCGCCTTAACATTACCATAATTATACAATTTTGAAAGGCTGTCAATATTGGAAACCGCTAAATCTTCTTTATCCAACGCCCACACTTTTCCTTCATCACCAACGTGACGGGCCGCCCAAAAAGTAAAATAGCCCTGCTTGCCGCTCCCCAAATCCAAAACTTTATCGCCTGATTTAAATTCCAGACGTTTTGCCAGCTCCGGATAAGAGTAAAAAACTGTGTTGTATGCCATATATTGGATTTTTATTTATTGTTTAGGAGCGAACAAACTTCCCAAAGTCGCCTGCATAAAAGCATCAAACATATTGGTCATTACCAAAAAACCCAAACAAACGACAATCACGCCGAGCATACGGTAAAAATTATGGCTACTGCGCAACCACTTTTCCGCCCAGGGAACGCGCATCACGTTATACACAAACCAATCGGCATAGCGAACTAAGATATAGCCCGCCGCCACCATCGCGCCTCCCAATAAAATTCGTCCGAACCATCCCATATTTTTTATTTTAAAGTGAAAGTATTAAAACTGAGAATGCTGGTATTCAAAACCACTTGGGTTTCTTGTTGCATTTGGTAATAAGTTTCCAATTCTTCTTGCAATTCCAATTCCTTTGTTTCCAACAAGACACTTTGTTCTTCCACCACCATTTTATCATCACCGGTAGGGACGGCGGTGTCGGTCAAAGTTAACGGTTCACTTAACAATTGAATATCATCACTCAAAGTAATAATTTTTTCTCGTTGATCTTGCAAGTCATCCAACATTACGTTAATGGTTTCAGTATCTTTTTGAATTTGCATTTCCACATCAGTCAAATAAGTCGCCTTTAAAGAATCATCAGCGACATCGGTTTTGGCAGCGCTGATGGCCGTCAACGCATCAGTTTGTTTTTCCTCCACTTCTTTATAGGTATCGGCGGCGGCGGTTAGCTTTGTATCCATCGTTGCCACCACCGGACTTTCCGTTAGAGAACCGCTGCGCACAGCGGCGTCAGCTTCTTTTTCTTGGTAAAAAGTTTTGAAATCCGCCAAACTCAATTGCAAATTTAAAACCAATTGTTCCTGTTCTTTTTCCAACAAGACAGCCCGCGCCTGCAGTTGTTCACGCAAAGTGAAAGAAAACTCCTCCACTTCATTATCCAAAACGCCCAATTGGTCGTTCACTTCAGCGATGTTACCGGCGTTCTCTCTTTGAATCTGCGCCACGCGATCGGAACGATATTGCGTTAAGGATTGATCAAAAGTATTTTCATCAACCGTGAAAACTTTAGGTTGCAATGCCACATTCAATTGCTTTTCCAAATTGTTATAAATTTGCAATTCATATTGCGACATTAACTTTAAATCAAAAGTTTTAAATTCCTGTTGCATTTCCACTAACGGCTCCAAATTTAAAGTGGTGTTTTGCAAGACGATGTTATTCAAAGGTTGAATCGGTTGAGTGGGAATGGCATCGCTGGTGCTGGAGGTACTCGGCAAGACCACCGGCTCCGCGACAATCATGCTATCAAAATTCAAATTCAACACCACCGCTTGCACCGGCAAGGCCACCGCCAAAGCGGTAATCACCAAAATTCTTAAAACGTTTTTCATAATATTTTGATTTTAATTTTAAATTCAGTATTAAATTAATCTAAGTTTTTTTCCAAAGCTTCCAAATTTGCCTTATATTGTTCCAACAATGCTTCGGTTTTTCTCTCCGAATCAGGCAACAATACTTCCACCATCACGTTTCTCCCCGGTTCCAAAGCGGGATTTTCCACAACCGGTTCCTCCACTTTAATTTCCGCCTTCGGTGGCATATGCACTTGCGGTGGCATGCCTTTTGGAATAGTCATATCCAAAGAACAAGCACCCAAAAACAAAACTGAAGCGATTAAAAAGAACGCGCTGATCTTAATGTTGGACATAATGTTTACTGTCTTTATGATTTATTTTTGTTTAATATAAGCGAAAAATCTCTTACCTTTTTGCAATAAGATCTTATCTTCACCGGTCGGTAATTTAGCTTCATAATCAGTAACGATTTCACCGTTGATTTTCACACCACCCTGATCAATTTGACGACGCGCATCACTTTTTGTGGCCACCGCTCCGCTCACGAGCAACGCCTCAATCACGCCCTCAGAATCCACCACGAATTCAGCAATATCGTCCGGTAATTCTTTGGATTGAAAAACCGTTGTGAAATATTCATAACCTTTCGCGGCAGCTTCAGCGCCCAAAAAAGCGGCGGTAATCGCCTGCGCCAATTTTATTTTGTAATCGCGTGGGTTGGCGCCGTCCGCCATCGCTTGTTCCATTTTCTTTATTTCATCCATAGGGATGGTGGTACACAACACAAAAGAATTGATAATCATTTCATCTGGCCAACTCATTACTTTACCAAACATGTCTTCCGGACTATCATCCATGGCGATTGTATTGCCTTCGCTCTTACTCATTTTCTTACCGGTATTGTCAGCTAACAATTTAATGGTCAAAACAAATTTTTCTTTTTGCTTAAAATCTTGCATCAAATGACGACCGGCTAACATATTGAAAGTTTGATCATTGCCGCCAATTTCACCATCAACGTTCATGGCGACAGAATCATAACCTTGCATCAAAGGATACATAAACTCATGGACGTAAATTGGTTGTCCGGATTCCCAACGTTTCTCAAACATATCACGCTCCATCATTCTTTGCACGGTAAAATGCGAGGCCAATTCCACCACATCGGCAAAAGACAATTTCGCCAACCACTCACTGTTGAATTTCACTTCCACCGGATTGTCGCCATCAAAACGCAAAATATGAGCGGCTTGCGCTTTATAATTTTGCCAATTGACTTTCACTTCTTCAGGAGTCAATTTACGACGAGCGGCGCTTTTGTCAGTGGGATCACCAATCATGGCGGTAAAATCACCAATTAACATAATAACTTTATGACCAAGATCTTGAAATTGTCGTAATTTTAACATGGTCAGACCATTACCCAAATGCAAACTGGGCGCAGTCGGATCGTAGCCGGTATACAAAGTCAATTTCTTATCACTCATCAATAAAGCACGCAAAAAATCCACGTTCGGAAAAACATTCTCCACGCCACGTGTCAGCAATTCCTCCACTTTTAGTTTCTTTTGTTGCTCATCCATAACCTTAAAAATTATTTTTTATCTTATCTTATATTATAGCACAGAAAGCCCTGCTAATAAAAATTAAGCTTGGGCTGCCTTATCAGGACGACAAGCACCAGGCCCCATCAAAGCCAAGAAATCTTCTTTTTCCACGATTTCTTTTTCCAACAAAACTTTGACCAATTCTTCAATCTTATCTTTTTTGTCCTTGATAATCGCTTCCGCTCGATCGGCCGCTTCTTTAATCAAAACATTGATTTCATTATCAATCGCTTCGGCCATCTTTTCGCTGTAATTGCGTTGTTCGTGGATTTCTTTACCCAAGAAAACCATTTCTTCGCTCTTGCCATAGGTACGCAAACCCATATCGTCGCTCATGCCATAACGAGTGACCATGGCCCGCGCGTCGGCGGTGGCACGTTCCAAATCACTACTAGCGCCGGTGGTAACATCTTTAAAATAAATTTTTTCCACCATACGACCCCCCAACAACATCGCAATTTCATCTTTAAATTCATTTTTAGTTTTCATGCTTCTATCTTCATCGGGCACATTTAAAGTATAACCATTGGCACGACCACGAGAAATAATGGAAACCTTTTGAATCGGATCACAATATTCCAAGAAATGACCAACCACAGCATGGCCGGCTTCGTGGTAAGCGGTAATTTTCTTTTCTCTTTCACTCATCACGCGGCTCTTGCGGGCCGGGCCCAACAAAACTTTTTCAATACTTTCCAAAACCGTTTCTTCCTTAATCAAAGTTTCATTATGACGAGCGGTTAAAATCGCCGCTTCGTTCAACAAATTAGCCAAATCAGCACCGGAAAATCCGACAGTGCGAGCAGCCACTTTTTTCAAATCAACCCCTTCAGCCATCGGTTTATTTTTGGCGTGTAATTCCAAAATCTCAATACGTTCTTTAATATCTGGTAAATCCAAAGTAATACGACGATCAAAACGCCCCGGGCGCAACAAAGCCGGGTCCAAAATGTCCGGGCGGTTGGTGGCGGCAATTACAATCACATTGACGTTTTCATCAAAGCCATCCATTTCCACCAAAATTTGATTCAAAGTTTGTTCGCGTTCATCATGAGACCCCCCCAAACCAGAACCACGTTGACGACCAACAGCATCAATTTCATCAATAAACACAATACAAGGACTATTTAATTTAGCCTGAGTAAACAAATCACGAACGCGAGAAGCACCGACACCGACGAACATCTCCACAAATTCCGAACCGGAAATAATGAAAAACGGCACATTGGCTTCGCCGGCGATGGAACGCGCTAACAAAGTTTTACCGGTTCCCGGGCTCCCCATCAACAAAACCCCCTTAGGAATTTTCGCACCCAATTTTCTAAACTTTTTCGGTTCTTTCAAAAACTCCACAATTTCTTTTAATTCTTCCTTGGCTTCGCGCGCTCCGGCCACGTCCTTAAAAGTATTCTTATTTTTATTGGGATCATATTTGCGAACCTTGCTCTGCCCAAAACTCATCGCTTTGTTGTTGGAACCTTGCACCTGGCGGAAAAAATACACCACCAAAATGATGCCGAAAATCAAAGGAATCAAGAACGGTAAGGATTCCATTAAAACCGTATACCAAACCGAATCGGTTTTCACTTCAATGTTTTGAATCTTACTGATTTTTTCAGTAGGAATTTGGTAATTGGCAATGATATCACCGAAAGTTTCCCCATATTCTTTGGAAATTTCATGCTGGCTGTCATCGTTTAAAGTAACCGTAATAATCGCATCCTTAATTTCCACGGTTTTGACGTTTTCAGCATCAATTTGTTCAATCATTTGACGAATGGTAAAATCTTCACCTTGAGAATCTAAATTCAACTCGTCAAAAGATAAAATAAAACCCAAAAACGCGAAAATCAACAAAAAAGAGATAATACTCTTCCAAATTTCCCCTTTTCTTAATGCCATAATAATTATTTTAAATAAATAAAAAACTCTTCAAAAGTCTTGCTATTATATTATAATAATGTGGGAAAAATGGCAATGCTGGGGAGGAACTACAACTCTCTCGCCACGTAGCAATTATTGGTAATATCATATGGCGAACCGTTAAAAGCAAACGTATCTTTTAATGACACTTTTGGCTTATCTTTAATATATTTTTCTTGCATGTGACTGATGGTTAACGAATAATTACTGATTGCCCCACTAATTCCCGGAATAATAATCTTTTTAACTCCTCTGGCTTGTAAACCTGGAGTTATTTTATTAATAAAATTCTCAATAAACTCCCCAACATCCACTTCATGTTCCCGAGGGATATCAAAAGCGCGCAATAAAGCCACTTTATTATTATCCGCATCTTCCAGTTCAAAAACTAAAACTGAACCTAAAAATTCCTTTTTTTCTGGGTCACTTTCATTTATAAATTTATAAGGTACTAAATTTTCATAGCGCGACAACAAAGGATATTCCTTAGTGTAGCAAGCATTCCCCAAATAACCAGACAACTCGCCCACTAAACCACGATCCGGATAGCATGCCACATTTAACTTAAATTTATCATTTTCTTTGGATTGGAAAGTACTAATGGTTTCCTGCAATTGCTTCGACTGATTGCTAAAAATTTTAGATAAATTAACTATTTTACCATCATTTTTAGCTTTGATTATTTGTTTCCAAACCTCATCTGACCAATATTCCTCAGCATTATTATCATTTAAATTTAAAATATGATGCTTAAGTAAATTATCCAATAAATTTTGCAATAATAATATAGAATGTTCTGTAATTTCTTCATTGGATAAATTACTTAATATTGCTTCCACAACTTGTCCGTTATTTAACTTACTATCTAAAAATTTTCTCAACACCAATTTACGTAATTCACTATCTAAACCCAATTTTTCAAGACTCTTACGATCAATTTCCAATATATTTAATAATAGTTTATCAAAATCATTCTGATTACCATTTAAATCAGCTAAAATCCTATCATACTGCAATAACTGCTGTTGCACATAGGGGATATCATTCTTATCCAATAAAGAATTTTTCTTTTCATTAATTTTTTCCTGAATATTGTTTTTTAAATTGAAAAAAAGTAAATCACTTGATTTTTCACTTCTAAATACGTCCAATACTTCAGAACGCAATACATTATAAAAGCTATCCTCTTCCTTCAATTTACTATCATCAAATTCATGTTCAACCGAATTATTGCTAATTCGAATTTCTTCATATTCTTCCGGCACCCCTTTATATTCATTATTATTTTCTGCTGAATAATTTTTGAAATCCGTTAATATTTTTTCCATTGAAGGTCGCCCAGACAAAAATTGATGGCTATTATAACCACTACTTTGACTAAGCAAGACATTTTCCAGCTTACCCCAATTAACAATATCAGCCGCTAAAATTTCCTTATCAGAAAATAATAATTTTTCCATTTTGCTATAAATCATTTCCAAACTTTCCCAGCTATCAATCCCATCGTTCAGCTGTTCATTTGGTAAATTTTCAATTTTTCCCTCACTTAACAATGTCAAATTTTTAAAATAACTATAAAAAAGATCTTGCTTTGCTAAACCATATTTACTTATATAATTCCCGGCAATATTAAAATTATCCACATCCACTTGAAATAAACCTTTTTTCTGCAAAAACTGCAAAAAGCCACTGGTTCTATCATATGGATTATGAGTAAAAGCATTGCGTTTTTCATCACTAGACTTATCCTTTGGTAATTTATCGACAAAATCATCTACATTTTCCTTGCCCAGCTTAGACTTCCAGTCCGTTTTTTTACCAACATACAAATAAAGCAAATCAATTTTTTCTGGTGTTAAAGCATTACCTGCTAAATCAATCACCTCACTTAAATCCTTAAAGTTTTTTAACACTTTACTAAGCCTTGATATCGAACCAGGTAAATTCGATGATAAAGTAATAATCAATTTTAAATAAGTATCTTTATCTAAACGAGAAAATTTGTCTATATTGTCTATTAAATCATTCGCACAATCAGCAGCAATTATCTTATCCGCTAAAGCTTGATCTAAGGACACTCCAAGAAACTTGTCTATATTTTGTATTAAAAAGCTTGTACCTCTATTAGCAATTATCTTATTCGCTAAAGCTTGATCTAAAACCACTCCAGTAAACTTATCCATATTTTGTATTAAATCTACTATAACAACATAAGAGCCAGTAGCAATTATCTTATCCGCTAAAGCTTGATCTAAACGCATTCCAGGAAACTTATCTATATTTTTTATCAAAGCCCCCACACCACCAGCAACAGCAATTATCTTATCCACTAAAGATTGATCTAAAAGCATTCCATGGAACTTATCTATATTTTCTATTACAAAATCCGCACCACCAGTAGCAATTATCTTATCCGCTAAAGCTTGATCTAAACGCATTCCAGGAAACCTGTCTATATTTTCCATTAAAAACTGATAATTCCTTAAAGAAATTAGGGTATCCTCAAATTTTTGGTTAAATTTTACTCCAGAAAAATTATCCATGTTATCCATTAAAACCCTAAAATCCCCTACTGACATTAATACATCCGCAAAGTTTTGGTCAAATTTCACTCCAGGAAACTTGTTTATATTAAACCTTAAAAACTGAAAATCTCCTTCTAATATTAGTTTATCCGCAAAGACTTGGTCAAATTTCACTCCAGGAAACTTATCTATATTTTTTATCAAAGCCCACCCACCGCCACCAACAGCAATTATCTTATCTGCCATGGTTTGATCTAAAGCCACTCCAGGAAACTTATTTATATTGTCTGTTAAAACCTCCGCACCACCAACAGCAATTATCTTATCCGCCAAAGCTTGATCTAAAGCCACTCCAGGAAACTTGTTTATATTGTCTATTAAAAATTTTATATTAGCATAAGAACCAGTATCAATCATCTTATCCGCCATGGCTTGATCTAAAGCCACTCCATGAAACTTGTCTATATTTTTTATTAAAACTTCTGCATTACCAGTAGTAATTATCTTATCGGCTAAAGCTTGATCTAAAGCCGCTCCAGGAAACTTGTCTATATTTTCTATTAAAAAGTCCGCACCACCAGCAACAATTATTTTGTCTAATAAAGCTTGATCTAAACCCATTCCAGGAAACATTGCTATGTTTTCTATTAAAAACCCAGGATCGTGTTCACTTAAAACTTCTATCACTTTATCTAAAGTGATTTCGGGAAACTTATCTATATTTTCTATAAATACTTTCCACCCCCTAATTTTTATTAGATCTTCCACATATTGTCCCAAAGGTAATTTTACTCCAGGAAACTTTTCTATATTTTCAATAAATTCCTTAACCGACTCATCACCAGCAGATAATAATTTCTCAGCCAATTCTTGATAATTAATTGTAGAATTTTCACCTTCATCGATCTCTGTCATTTGTGAAATACTAGCCAAATCAAACTGTGGCATTGTATCTAAAACATCACCAGCATTCTCATTTTCCCCAGTTTGATTTTCCAATTTATTTACATCACGAAGATTACGCTGTGGCAAATTTCCCACTTGAATTTCAGTTCCTAAATTATTTTCTGTTGGCTGCCGATCAAGCTGCTTTCCAGGAATCTCATTAACGCTTTCCCTAAACATAAAATATATTAATTTATTCTTTTTTTTTATTATAACATAAATCCACCACAAAAAAAGAGCTCCCAAACGGGAGCTCTTTTTTATCTCAAAGAATATTATTCCTTTGTTTCTTCCTTCACCTCTTCAGTTTTGACTTCTTCGGTCTTAACCTCTTCGGTTTTGACCTCTTCAGCTTTCACTTCAGGGGCTTCCACTTTCTTGGCTTTTAAAGCTTTGATACTTAAACCCAAACGATGCTTATCAGGTTCAATAGTCAAAACTCGGAATTTCACCATGTCGCCCGGACGAGCGATCTCAAACGGATCAGTCATCGCCTTATCGGACAATTCGGAAACGTGCGCCAAACCATGAATATCCGCATCCAATTCCACGAACAAGCCGAAAGGATTGGCTTTCAAAACCTTACCTTCCACAATGTCACCGACATTATATTTTTCAAAGACGTGTTTCCACGGATCGTCAATTAAGCTCTTCATGGATAAGAAAATCTTGGAACCTTCAATCTTGATGATTTGGGCTTTGATAGTCTGGCCCGGTTTCAAAAATTCCTTCGGATCGTCAATTCTTTGCCAAGCGATTTCAGAAATGTGCACCAAGCCTTCCAAATTATCATTGAAAGACACGAAAGCACCGAAATCGGTAATGGCGGTTACCACACCTTCCACAATGCTACCCACTTGATAGTTGGAAATAACATCGCGTTGCTTTTCTTCCCAAGCCATTTTTTCAGAGACGATTAATTTCTCATCATCTTCAATGGCGTCCAAAACTTTAGCTTCAAAATATTGGCCAATGTAGCTCTTCAATCTTTCCAAGATACGATTTTTATCGCCACCTTGAACACGCGGATAATGCTCCGGGGTCAATTGAGAAACCGGCAAGAAACCGGCCACATGATCCACCTTGACCATCAAACCACCCTTGTTGGCGTCCACAATCTTGACCGGAATGATTTCGCCGCTGTCTTTCAACTGGCGCAACTTGTTCCAAGCCTTCTTGTGTCCGGCATAACGGAAAGATAATTCCACAATGCCCATTTCATTTTCTAATTCCAAAACGGTGGCTTCAACTTCGTCACCGATTTTCAAATTAGCATAATCTTCGGATTCACGATACATTTCTTTACCACGGATAATACCGACGGTAAAACCCTCAATGTCCAAACGGACTTCAGAGGAAGAAGCAGTGATAACAATACCCTTCACCAAGTCACCCGGCTTCGGAATGTTTAAATCGTACTGCTTTAATAAGTCTGCAAAACTCATAAAAAAAAATAGAGCTTAACCTGCGACCGACTTAATTCGGTCCAAGTTCTGTTTTTAGCCTAAATTAAGCAAAAAACAGAGTTATTAAAATAAATTGTAATACTTCCTAATAATAACCGATTGATTTTTAAAAATCAAGGGGATTGAGCCGACGCCCCGGCCGACCCCGTTATTCCGCCAGACGAATCGTTTTCACCACCGCCAACACGTCCTCGGCTGTAAAATTGGCAGTTGGCTGCCAGTCGGCCGGGGCGGCGGCGGGAATTGGTTCAGTACTGCTTGGCATGGTCCAAGTCATCAGCGTAAACTGGCCGTTATTCTCCACGGCATAACAAGCCAAACCACCATAACAAAGGCTATTGTAAACTTTCAAACCATCCACCGAAGTGTGAATCAGGGAATTTTCCACCGGGAAATAATGATCATCGCGACTGAACAAAACGCTGGTCCGGATGATATAGGGCTCGCTGGCTGTCTCCACCAAAACCATTTGCGGCTCTTCGCTAATCACGCGCCAGGCATCCGGCATCACAAAATAAAAATCCCGATAAGTAAAAGAATTACCTTCCGGCAAAGGAATCTTTACCACCACTTCGTCCACATTTTCAGCCGGCTGATTATTAGTCAGCACTTGGCACGCGCCACTAAAAATCATCAAAAAAATCACGATAAAATATTTTGCGAATTCCATAAGTTTTTATTAAAATTATTTTTATTTTCCATGATGAAAATACACTCTTGCTTCAATTTTGTGTTCGCGACAAAATTCTTTAATCTCCGTTTCCATTTTATCCCAAAAATCACTGCCCCGCGCGTAAATTTTATCATATTCCGTCTGCCATTCCGGATGACACGCCGCCAGCCACGCCCCTACCGAAGACTTCACTCCACCGCCTGACAAATTTAAATTTTCAAACATATAAAAATCCGCGCAATGTTTGGTAGCCAAAATTATTTTTTTCCAATCGGTCAACAACGGTAAAATCGGGCCGATAAAAACATAAGTTTTCAAGCCGGCCTGATGCAACTCTTCCAAAGCTTTAATGCGACGCTCCGGTGAGGACGCAGTCGGTTCCAACTCTTGTTGCAACTTTTCATCCAAAGTGGTAATGGTCAAACCGACCTCGCAATCAACAAACTGTTTTAATAAATCAATATCACGCACAATCAAATCTGACTTGCTTTGAATCCCTAATTTCGGACGCAAAGGAATCAGTTTTTCCAAAACCCGTCGCGTCAATTGATATTTTCTTTCCAAAGGCAAATACGGATCGGTTACCGAAGCGATAAAAATAGATTTGCCGCGATATTTCAAAGTATTACTCGGTATCAAATCGGGCGCGTTAATTTTCACATCCACAAACTCTCCCCACGGTTCATCATGACCGGTAAAACGTTTCATAAAACGAGCATAGCAATACAAACACGCGTGATTACAACCAACATAAGGATTAATGACATAATCCGAATCAGGCAAATTGGATTTGCTGATAATGGACGTCGCTTTAATTTCGTTGATTTTCAACATATTTTTAAATAAACAATTTTTGCCCGACCACCGGATAATCCAAATTGTAACCAAGCAAAAACTGATTGAAATTAATAAAATTCTCCTTGTCCACCACGCTCAACTTGATTTTTAAATCGCTGCTCGTGCTCAACTGCTTGCAAATATCCAATAAATTTTCCGGCAAATTAATTTTCCCCCGCTCACCCACGCCCCGCGCGCATTCATCGCATTGAATTTCCCCCCGCTCAAATACGAAATAAGCCGCCCCGCTCAAGTCTTTCTGACAACTCTGACAAGTTCCATCAAACGACTGATAACCCAACAAATACAACAAACGGTAAATCATCAAAGCGGTAAAAAACCGGCTTTCCAACTCATCTTTAATGGCTTCGCTATTCAAAGTTTCCAAAAAATATCGCAAAAGATGATAAAGCTGAGTATCCGGATAATCACTTTTCACCAACTGATTAAAAACCTCAAAAAAATACAAGCAAGACGCCAACTTATAATAATTTTCCCAAATATTTTCATGACGTTTAATCTGTTTGGCGCCAATCAAACGTTTGATTTTTTTACCTTGCACATACAAAACTTCTGACACGCCCCCGGGCTCCACATGGGCTGTCAATTTACTGGTGATTTTTCTGCCGGATTGCAAAAGCACCCCGACTTTACCGTATTTTTCCGTAAACAAAATCGCCATCTGATTATCTTTATTGGCCGGACGTTTCAACAAGGGAACGGCCGCGCTCAAAAATTCTAATTGCAACATAGTTCATCTAAATAAGCTTGCAAAATCAACATCGCCGCCACGTCATCCTGGCGACTGCCAGCACGCTTTTTCTGCTCAGCCAACAACTGATCGGCCATCTTGCTGGTCAATGATTCATCGGCCAACTTGATATTTTCAACGGGAAAAATCGTCGCCAAGGAAGTTTTGAAAAGCTCCACTTGTTTTGACTGCTGATCATTATGCCACTGCGGCCAACCCAAAACGATTTCGTTGATTTGATAATCCTTAATAACTTTCGCCAACTTATTCAGCAACTCCTCCATTCCGGAATTTTCCATCAACGCCAAAGGGACGGCCAATTTCAAATCACTGTTGGCCAGTGCCAAACCCACGAATTTATCGCCGTAATCTATTCCCAAATAATTCATAATTTATTCTTCAGTAATGATAATAATACCGTCTTCAGTCACCGCCACAGTGTGTTCCCAATGAGCGGACAAAGAATTGTCGCGCGTGGCAATCGCCCAACCGTCCGCTAAAGTGACGGTTTCGTAATCACCCATGGTCAACATCGGTTCAATGGCAATCACCAAACCCGGTTCCAACTTCACGCGCTGCGCTGACACCGTAAAATAATTGGGCACTTGCGGCGCTTCGTGAACGTCATAACCGACACCATGCCCCACCAAATCACGCACCACGCCATAACCATGCTTCTCGGCGTGCTTCTGGACGGCGCTACCAATATCAGCCAAAGTTCCACCGACTTTCATGGCATCAATTCCCAAATATAATGATTCCTTAGTGACCTTAATCAATTTTTCCACTTCCGCCGGCACTTTCCCGACAGCCACGGTCATGGACATATCAGTGTATAATTTTTTATATTCCATTCCAATATCCAAACTGATAATATCACCCTCTTTTAAAATCACTTTATCCGAAGGAATACCGTGAACAATTACATTATTCAAAGAAGTGCAAAGACCGGCCGGATACGGAAAAAGCCCTGGAATTTTATAGTTTTTAAAAGCCGGACGACCGTTAATTTTAGCGATCTCGCCTTCAGCATAACGATTCAACTCCGCCGTACTGATACCCGGACGCACCAAATCCGCCGTGCGCTTTAAAATACCCGCCAAGAGCTTACCGCCTTCACGTAAAACCTCAATCTCCTGTTGTGACTTAAACTTAAGCATTTAATTACAAAAATTATTCTAAATTCTTTAGTTCTTAAATTGTATAATGAAATCGCCTTGATGGCAAGACAAAAAAACCGGTGGGAAAGTCCACCGGGGGATGATAATAATCAGTAACGCTTCAAGGCGCGCACTAAACACTGACGCCGACAACGCAACATTTTGATTTCGCAATAACGTCTCTCAATGTCAAACTCCAAATCCTTAATTTCTCTCATGTAAAAATCACTTTCGTGAATATTTTCGCCTGATGATTCCCGCCTCGGCCACCAACGCGGTCGCTTTTCATACTGCTCCAACAGGCGCCCATGATAACGAAGTTTTCGTCTTAAAACTATACCGGCTGACTGAATGCGACGACGCAAAGCAAACAAAACCTCCTCATACTCTCGCCGCAACTCCGGCGACACATTAACGTCCAAATGCTGATACTCTTTTTTTAATTCCTCCAAGTGTTCATTTAAAATCGCAGTTGTGTTGTTTCCCAAAACAATCATACCGTTTTCAATTTTCGTATGCATGAGTTTCCCTCCTTTTACCATAAGAAATTATAGATTAGACACAAAAAGATGGCAAGACGGTCTTGAACTCTGATTCATCTGTGAGTCCTCCCGCGAGAGCCTCCCCGTCTGCACGGGGACGGGCTCCGGGCGAAACGGCTTCATCTGATGCTCTATGAATGTTACATTTCTTCCGTAGGGTCCGAATACCATACAATTCAAAATAAAAAAAGAACCCCAGCAACAGCCGAGGGTCTTTTTCATAGTCTATCATATTCATCAAACGAATCCTGGTTCAAGACAATAATTCAATTATACATGATCATAATCTCGCATCACCAACTGCGCTTGGATTTGCTTGATGATTTCAATCACCACGCTCACCACAATCAACAAGCTGGTACCGCCCAAACTGACGTTCCCCATACTGAAAAACACTTGAATGATGAACGGCAAAATGGCGATTAACCCCAAGAAAGTCGCACCCAACAACAAAATACGGTTGCTCACATATTGCAGATATTGAGCAGTTTCGCGTCCCGGACGAATACCGGGAATAAATCCACCTTGTTTTTGCAAGTTATCAGCGACCTTATCCGGATGGAAAATAACCGCCGTATAAAAATACGTAAAAGCAATAACCAACACGAAATACATCGCCGTGTAGAAAATCTGATTAGACCACAAATTACTGACACTGGTCGCAAAATTGGCAATCCACGCGGTTTTCGCGCCAACAAACAAAGACGCGATCATCGGCGGGAACATCATCATCGCGATGGCGAAGATAATCGGAATCACGCCGGCTTGATTCACGCGCAACGGCAAATGTGTATTCACCCCACCATAAACTTTGCTGCCACTCATGTGACGAGTATAACTAATCGGAATATTGCGTTGCCCTTGAGTGATAAACACCACCCCGACAATCGTGGCAATCGCCACAACCGCGAACAACACCAAATTCAAGATTTGTGATTTATCAAAGTTCACAATTAACGATTGAATTGTTCCCGGCAAAGCGGAAACGATACCGACGAAAATTAACAAAGAAATACCGTTCCCGATTTTCTTTTCGCTGATCAATTCACCCAACCACATCAAAAAGACGGTGCCGGAAGTAATGGCGACAACCGCCAAAAACATTGACCAAGAACTCATCTGATCAATCACTTGATAAGGAGAATTACGCAAGACGGAAATCATACTGAAAGTCTGAATAACCGCTAACGGAATGGTTAACCAACGAGTATAAGAATTGATTTTCTTTCGGCCATATTCGCCTTCCTTGGATAAAGCTTCCAATTTCGGGACAATCATCGTCAAAAGCTGAACGATAATGGAAGCGGTAATGTATGGGGCGACGCCCAACATCATAATGGAAAAATTGCGAATACCACCACCGGAAAACAAATCCAAAAAGCCTAAAGCTTGATTGGAATTCAGTAATTGATCCAGGTTTTCAAAATTGATACCCGGAATCGGAATGTGCGCCGCGAAACGATAAATCGCCAACATCCCCAAGACAAACAAAATACTATTGCGCAAATCCTTCAATTTCCAAATACGTTTTAATTTGTCCCACATATTTTTCTATTTATTCTTTAATCTCACCGCCAACACTTTCAATTTTAGCTTTTGCGGACTGAGAAAACAAGCAGCCTTCAAAGCTCAACTTCTTGCTTAATTCGCCGGTGCTTAAAATTTTAACCGGTTTTTGAGGATCGGCAATTAATTTCTTAGCTTTTAAAGTCAACGGACTAACAGTTTCCCCGGCCTTAAACGCTTTTTCCAAATCAGCCAATTTGACCGCTTGATTCTTAGCGTAAAAACTGGTGAAACCAGGTAATTTAGGCGTGCTCAACATCAAATCACGCATCCCTTTCAATTTCAAACCACCGCGACCGCCGGTACGAGCTTTTTGACCTTTAACACCACGGCCGGCGGTTGTTCCTTTGCCAGAAGCATTACCGCGACCGACGCGTTTGGTCGTTTTCTTTGAACCGACACCGGGGTACAAGTTATGTAAACCCAATTTCATAGTCGTATATACTTATTAATTTATTAAACTATTCGTTTTCCTTGGTCTCAATGGATTTATCCACGATTTTTTTCGCTTTGGCAATCTTGGCGATATCATCGTTGGATTTAACCTTGATTGATTCTTCATCAAGCACCGCTCGTTTGGTCGGAACAACTTTGAAACTGGTCAAAGCTTTCATCACGGAACGAGAAATATTAATTTTATTGTTGGAACCCAAAATCTTACCGACAATGTTCGGAATACCGGACAAATCAATAATCATTCGAGCCACTCCACCGACTTTAATACCGGTACCGGCTGGAGCCGGCTTCAACAAAATTTTTGAAGCTTTGTATTTGATGGTCACTTGATTAGGAATGGTTTCTTTGACAATCGGCACGATAATCAAAGCCTTCTTGGCTTGAGCCACCGCTTTGTTAATGGCGATAGTCACGTCAGCGCCCTTAGCGGTTCCCAAACCGACTGTACCGGCACGATCACCGATCGCGACAGTCGCACGGAAACGCATACGCTTACCGCCGGCCATCACACGAGTAACACGGGCCAAGTCAATGATTTTTTGTTCAAATTCTTTTTCCGCTTTGGCGCCGCCACGAGCCGGACCACGACCGCCACGACGGCCGCCGAAACCCTTACCTCTTTCTTTGCCCTCTTGAGAGCTTTTCTTAGTTTCTTCCATATAAACTTAATTAAGATTAAAATTTTAATCCGCCTTCACGGGCGCCATCGGCTAAAGCTTTGACTCGACCATGATATAAATAACCGCTGCGATCAAAAACGACATCGGTCACTTTTAAAGCCTTGGCTTTTTCGGCCA
>DAIPKK010000040.1:0-6975 GCA_036769805.1 Patescibacteria group bacterium | reverse complement strand
TCGGTGATTTTTTTCCTGCTCTTCCAAAGCTCGCCGCTGCTGCTCCTGCAAGGCATGTTTTTCGTCCAAGAGTTGACGGAACTCAGCCAAAGACCGTTCCTGCGCCAAAGCTTCTTGGCGCGCGGCGGCCAAAAACTGATCAGACTCGGCCAAAGCGGCTTTTTGGTTATCAGCCAAGCCAAGCGCTTCCTCCAGCTCATTGGTTTTTTGCGACAACGCTTCACGCAAGACTTGTTGGTGCTCTTGCAACTGCGCCACCAAACGCAATGCCGCATCCAACTCATCACGAGTCGCTTGCTGGTATTCCTGCAAGTGCTGATTGGTCTCAGTACTGACACACAAGTCATCATAAGACTGTTTCAACACTTTTTTATCGGATGACAGCTCATCGTTTTCCAGCCGAAGTTTGTCATTCTCGGCTTTCAACGCCAAGTTTTCATCCTGCTGCCGCAACATGGCATCGCGCGCGTCATTGAAATCCTGCGACAAAGATTCCAACTTCTCCATCACCGCTTGTTTCTCTTTGAGAATCTCCTGGTGATCAATGAGAATGCCTTCTTTGTCCTTCTGCCAAGCCTGCGACTCCGTATTATATTTGTTTTGCAACAAACGCAAACGCATCTCCGCGTCTTGCTTGGCATGACGCAACCGATCACGCTCCTCACTCAGCTCCATCAAATTCTCCGCCCAATCCTTATCATGCTCAGAATCTTTTTCCTGATTCTGCTTAACGGAAAGCTCAGAAATTTGCTGGATAAGGCGAGCGTTGGACTCATGTAAATCATTCACCTTATCTTCCATCATCCGAAGTTTACCGGAAAGCACTTCCACAATCCGGTTGTCTTTTTCTTCCAAAGCGCGTAACTCCAAAATCCAATAAACTTCGGAGACGCCGGACTGTTCGGAACTGGCAAACATCGAAGCCGGATAGGAACGGGCCACGGTTTCACAGTTCACCGGTTCATTGTCTTGACGACGAAGCACCGACAGGAACGGCATTCCTTGCTCAGATTTCTTGGTTTCTTCCTGAAAACGGTCAAACTCAAAGACGAACTCCCGCAGATTGTGCTTGAGATAGTCTTCGGGTTTTCCGCCAAACAGCTCCAAAAAAGTCTGGTTAACCTTTTTCAGACGATAATCACCGGTCATGATCAACAAAGCATCACGAGCGCCATCGATGATGGCATCCATGAAGCGATGTTCGGGAGTTTGGGAATAATCTCGCCCTACTTCTCGAAAGCTGAGCAAAACACCGTCTGACAGGTCATCTACCAACCATTGAGTACCATCAACGTTCCAATAGATTTTTTCGCCCCTAGAATTACGTTTGGAAAAAGAGAGTTTTTCGATGGAACCCTTCTGAAAAATCGCTTTTTGCGCCAAATCCACGCAGGATTTTACCAATTCTTTACCCAAAATGTCTTCAGCCGCCCGCCCCACATAATGAGGCGCCGGCGAGCTCAAACCGGCCGCTTCCACGAAAGCGCGATTGATTAATTTAATCACCCCGTCCAAACCGATCAGCAGAACCGGATTGGTAAACGCATCAATGTTTTTCAGCAAAAATTCATATGACATGCCACACCTCCGAAGGTGAAAATTGTTGTAAAAGAACCAAATCGCCACCATGACGACTTTCATTTATCTTTACTATTTTTAGCGAATTTGTCAATTGCGTTTTCCACCAAATTATTAGATAATATAAACAATAAATATCATTATTATGTGGAAAATTTTTCAAAAATTTGAGTTTTCATATTTAAGTGGCTTAGTCTTATTGATGGCTTGGCAAACTTGGCAATTGTCGCAAAGCGAAAACTGGCCGCTAATCGCCCCGATTTTGGCGATTTTATACCTATTTTGGCACGCTTACGGCTACGCCAAAATCAGCGCTTATCTGAAAAAACAAAATGCCACTTGGCTTGACTACTTAATGTATCCATTCAGTTTGTTCGTGGCGGGCGGAGCGTTTTATTATTTTTTTGATTTGAAAAATCAACATTTGACACTTTTCCTCCATTTACTGTCCCTCCCGATTCTCATTTTTTTCACTAAAAAACTTTATGAGAAAAATTCTGACCGCTCAACTGAGCCGTCTTTATTAGCCAATACTTGGAAAAACCTGAAAACTTATTTAGCGGCCTATAAAATCAGTAAAAATACCATTTTTGATTATTTGGCTGCCGCAATTTATCTGCTTTCACTGGCAGTTTTGCTGCTCGGCGCCTACCACGCCCGTACCGGCGAAGCGATTCGCAGCTTTTGGCAATTACTACCAAAATATTGGTTATTACTTTATTTTCTAAGCAGTGCCTGGCTGATCATTATGAATTTTTATCGCCGCCATGTCGGTTGGAAACTACTCAACATTTTGCATTTAAATTTTACTTTGGCTTTGGCGTTTATTATTTATCGTTTTGGCTATGGCTTTGATCCGTTTATTCACCAAGCGACCGAACAAGCAATTTTCATGGATGGCTTGATCAATCCGAAACAACCATATTATGCCGGTTATTACGCGGTGACGGTGATTTTGGCAAAATTATTTCACACTCTACCGGCGTTTTGGGATAAGCTGATGATTTTCCTTGCCTTCAACGGAGTCACTTTGCCGTTTTTTCATCACTGGCTGAAAAAACTCAATCCTCAAAATGATGGCTGGCTGTATTTATTGTTTTTCTTAATTCCTTTTTCACTGTTCATTTCTCCGACACCGCAAGCGATTGCCAATCTCTTCAGTTTGGGACTGCTCTTCGCGTTGCTGGCGGGAAATGTTCATTGGCTGAACCAAGCGGGGCTGGTGGCAACGATTTTGTTGATTCATCCACTCAGTGGTATTCCGATTTTCTTTTTCTGGCTGTTCTGGCTTAGTAAAAATAAGATTTGGCGGATTATAAATTTCAGCGCGCTGAGCGTGGCTTTGCCGGCGATATTCTTTTTGCAAGGAAAATTAAATGGCTTGACGGTTTGGTCCGGAGATTGGCAAAAAATCAGTGATTTTTTCAAAGGTTTAATCGGTGAATGGCCGCTGCGTTACCAAATCTGGAAAGACAGTGCTTACGCCGTGATTTCACAATTGCCATTATTAGGATTTATCGTTGGAATTTTAATCGTTTGGAAAAGAAAAAGTTTTGAACAATGGACTGATCTTAAAAAATTATTTGACGGCATTTTCGCGTTGCTGATTTGTTATTTACTGACCTTGCAACTGACTTTTCCGGCTTTGATTTACTACGAACAAAACGATTACAGCCAACGCATTTTGTATTTGATAATGTATTTGTTTTTAGCTTTGGCGATTGTCGCCATTAATAAATTTTTCAGCATCAATCAAAAGAAAATTTATTATTTACCATTGCTCGTGGCGCTCGCCGGACTGATTACCATCAATGTTTATCAATCTTATCCCCGCGACGATCAATATCATTTGGATCGAGGTTATAATACCGCCGCCGCCGATTTTAGCGCGGTGAAATATATTCAGGAGGCCGCCAACGAAGCCGCGCCCGCAACGTTAGTGGTTTTGGCACCGCAAAGTGTGGGCGCGGCGGCTCTTAACGACTATGGTTTTTATAATCAAATTGAGAACAACACCGGCGAAAAATTATATTACTACTCCATTCCCACCGGTGGTGAACTTTATCAGCATTATTTAAAAATCGTTTACGAAGATCAGAGCCGTGAATATCTGCAAAGTATTTTCAATGATTACCAAGTTGAACAATTATATATTGTCATTCCTCGCTACTGGCACAACTCGGAAAATATCATCAATAACTTAAAAAATTCCACTGATGACTGGGTGGAATTGGATGGTGGGAGGATTTATATTTTTGAAATTAACAAAAATTTAAACCAAAATTAAATTTTTCTCACCTCCCGGTGATCGGTCCCTTTTGTGAGTACAAAAGGGACCACCAAAAAACGCCGCCCTCCTAGCCCGGACGGAGAATTTATAGCTCATTGTTCGTTCCCGCACCTCCATAAGCCACTTCGTGGCTCGTCGGCGCGTGTCCTGCGGACCACTCCAATTCGCTAATAAATTCTAACCTCCCCGGGCTAATGGGCGGCCTTTAAAGATAATCGTTTCAATTAATCTCTCCCGTAGGGGCGAATGACTATTCGCCCTTCCTCACAGACGAATCCAGGCCCAAGCCCCATTCCTCCCAAACCCGGCTCGCGCGCCACGCTTCGGCGTGACGACGCGTTTCTTCCTGCATGCGAGCGTATGATTGCGCGCTCAATTGCGGCACCTGCACCAATACTCGCGATAAACTATTTTCATCAAAAGGATTATAAATAAAACCGTTTTTCCCATCTTCAATCAATTCCGGCACGCCCCCCACGCCCGCCGCGATCACCGGCAAAGCGCGCGCCCCCGCCTCCAAAATAACGGTTGGCAAATTTTCCTGAATCAACGAAGAAAATAACAAAAAATGATGTTCATCATAGAATTTCCATAATTCCGGCTGGCTAACGCGTCCATAATATTTGATGCGCCCACATTTTTGAACATAATTTTCCACCACCGCCTGCAACGGTCCATCACCGACCACGCTCAAGTGATAATTTTCATTGGTCGCCACCAACGGCAAAATCTTTTCAATGCCCTTGGACTGATTCAACTGACCGACAAACAACAAACGAATCGGCTTTGACCAAACCAAGCCACCAAAACCTTCCCGCTCTCGGTAATTCTCATCCGAAACACCATTTTTAATGACTGTAAATTTATCGGTCGGCGCAAAATTATTTTTTTGATAATAATCAGCCAAAAACTTTGAGGGACAAATGATTTTTGAAACACCGGCAAACAAACGACTGGTTAAACGAGCATAAATTTTTTCCAAAAAATTCAAAGGGCGAACTTTTTCCAATAAACCGCTGGGATGAAGCAACTGCACATCATGCAACAATAAAATTTTTTCCTGACTAATAAATTTCGGGGTTTGGTAAGACAATCCGGTCAAATTATGCAAAATCACTTTTTCAATTTTATATTCATTTAAAAGTTGGGCGATTTGTTGAGCGGTTTTTCGTCCAAAAATATCCCGCAAACGCCACAACGCCCGCGACAAAAAATTATGTTTTGGCAAATCATAATAAGGATAAAAATTATTGGCCCAAATTCTATAAATAAAATAATTATCATTGATTTTCTCCAATCCGGCCGTTTCCTTGCTCACCGCCGAAGTCACAATAAAAACAAAACCGCTTTGTGAAAAGTGTTCCGCCTGCCGACGCGCCACCTGCTCGGCGCCGCCCCGTTCATGCGGTTGATACAAATTATTGATAATCGCGATTCTCATAAAACCTCATCTATCACTTTTTTTAAAGACTCCACGCTTTTTTCCCAAGTGAAATTAGCTTGCATTCGTTGATAAGCGGCCTCACCCATTTGTTCCGCCAAATTTTTATTCGTAATGATTTTTTCAATTTTATCAGCCAAATCACGTTCATTGCCCGGCTCAAATAAATATCCGCTCACGCCATTCTCCGCCACCGTCCGAACACCGGCGATGTTGGACGTGACTACCGGAGTGCGCGTGGCCATGGCTTCCACAGATACCAAACCGAAAACCTCGCCCTTGGTATCCCAAGACGGCAAAATATTCGCTGAAGAAACATTATACATCAAATTCAATTCGGCCGGCTCCATTTTCTTCACCATAAAACACAACAAATCGGCGATTCCCAATTCTTCCGCCAACTTTTTGTAATCTTCGGCCAGTGGCCCCCAACCCACGAGCATCAATTTTCCCAATTCCACACCCTGCTCACGCAAAAGCTTTACCGCGCGCAACAAAACCGGCACGCCTTTAAAATAATGGCTGATGTCCATTCCGCCCACAAAACTGATTAACGGTTTATCAATCGGCAAATCATATTTTTTACAAAATGAATTTAAAATTGCTTGATCCTTAATCGGAAAAAAATCTTTGGTATTCACACCAAAACGAACTTCCCGAAACTTATCCGAATATTTTTCATAAATCGGCGTCAGGCTGGAATTTTTGGCAAAATCCAAAGACGAACACAAAATCCGATCGGCCTTTTTAAAAAGCCAAGGATAAATGAAATGATTATAAAATTTGAAAATATATTTTTTTAAACCTTTATCAATCACCGCGTCATGATGATAATAGACCAAAACTTTCGGCGGTTTTTTGGCAAAAGTCAGTTGCCACAACAATGGCTCCACCGCCCCGAAAAACGGCGCGTGAAAAATCACCACATCCGCCTCCTCACTGTATTTTGTTAAACCGGGCATAAATCCGGCATTACCGAAACGCGGCCAAGACGACAAAAATCGCACCTTGGAATCATCACTGGCGTAATCATCCTGGTATTTCGGCGTCACCACGACACTGCTCCAATCGTATAAATCTTTCAAATATTTTTTAAAATTATAAGCCACCGCCCCGATGCCTCCTTTGTATGGCGGATAAGTGCAAACGATTTGTAATATTTTCGGTTTTACCACCATAAAAATACATTCTTAACAATCCACCAATACGCGGCAAAACACGGATTGGCAACATATTTCAAAATGGGATTATTGATTTCTTGATGATTGATCACGCCCACCGCCCAATGATACAACACTTTTCGGTCAGAGCGTTGACGCAAAGCTTGAATTCTTTTGCGAATCGCCAAAAATTCTCGCCAATTTTTCAAAGAAAAGAAAAACTTAACGGCTTTCCACTTTTTTCCGGTCCAGCCACGCATGATCGCGTACAACCACTGTCCCAACTCCATGCCGACAAAAGCCGGGAAAATCAAAATCAAAGTCGGCCAGCGATAAAACCACAACATCGTTAGCCAGCGATTTCGTTCCATAAAGTCCAAGCGTGACATGCTGCTGTTAAAAGTATATTTATGATAGATTTCCGATTTTGGCACCAACACATTTCGTCCGCCAGCATACCAAGTCAACAAACCCAAATAAACATCTTCATGATACATCCATAAATA
>DAIPKK010000039.1:0-7015 GCA_036769805.1 Patescibacteria group bacterium | reverse complement strand
CTCGAATGTTGTATAAACTTAAAGGGTATCCTGAGGATTGGATTGAAAAAAGAATGCGTGGAATTGCCATTAGAGAGGAATTAACCGATGAATGGAAAAAGCGTGGGGCTAGTGCCCAAAAAGATTATGAAATTTTGACAGCGGAAATATCCAAGGCAACTTTTGGTATAACACCTAATCAATATAAAAAGTTAAAAGGTTTAAAAAGAGAAAATCTGCGAGATCATATGGATGATTTCGAGTTAATTTTTAATATGCTGGGTGAGCGTGCCACCACAGAAATTCATCGCAACGAAAATTCAAAAGGATTTTCAAAGTTAAAAGCTGATGCTAGGGTCGGTGGTGATATTGCCGGTGGGGCTCGTAAAAAACTTGAAAAACGTTTGGGGAGATCAATTGTGACAAAAAATAATTTTGTGTTAGGATCCAAAAAACATAAATTAAAATAATTATTAAAATGGAAAACATCAAACCGGAAAAATCCGAGCAAGAAAAAATTCAAATTTTGCGTGAAAATTTGAAGGTTTTGGATGTTTTGGATAAATATTCCATTCTGGGGCATGGAACCGGCAAAGAAGTTGTTCGGAATATCATGGAGAATGGTTTGGAAGCTAGGCAAGTTGGTTTGAATTTAACGACCATTCCTTTGTTTGATAGTCATATTTCATATGAGGAACAGGATGAACAATGTTTTAAAAGTATTTTAAATTGGCCACATAATGATTATAAAATAATTGTGGTTGTGGCAATTCCCAATCCCAAAGAAAATGAAACCGGTGGGTTGGGGTATTTTAATCAGGTTTTCAAGGAGTTATCAGCTGACAAAAGTGTGAAAGTCGGTATTCAGGGGGCAGATCGTAGTTATGTGATTCCCCCGGAATTTATCAAAGGTTATATTGATGTTAATACTTTGCAGTTTGTGAAGAATTCAAAATATGATCCTGATAAAAAAGTTATGGTAAAAAATCATTCAGGTGAAGATTTGCTCTCTGCCAATAAGGGACAAGAAGAAAATTATCCTGTGCCGTATCCGAGTGAGAATAATGAGGATGTGTGGTAAATAAAATGAAAAAAAATAAAACAGAGCTTCTGGTTGATCTTAAAAAATATTGTCCGGGTATAAAAATTCATCTTGATGGAAAACGTTTGCAGCGGGAAAAAATTGCTTATTTGCGTTTGGAAGTGGCCAAACGTTTGCGTCAAGCACAAAAATTATTGCCGAAAGGGTGGAACTTTGTCCTGCGGGATGCCTGGCGACCGGCTTATATGCAGTGTCGGATTTATTATAATTTTTTGGAAAAAGCACGAGCCAAATATCCGCAGGCGACGGAAGCGGAATTACAAAAGAGAATCGCTAAGTATGTGGCTTCTTGGTATGGCGAAAAAGCTTCCGGGCATTTGACCGGCGGAGCCTTGGACTTGCGTTTGATTGATCAAAACGGCCGTCGTGTGCCAATGATCAGCCGCAAATTATCTTATGAAGAAAACGCGCGTCCGCTGCAGCTAAAATTGGCGGCGCATATTCAAAAAAACAGGAAAATTATGGCGGACGCGCTGCGCGCCGCCGGTTTCTATAACAATAAAAACGAGTATTGGCATTGGTCCTACGGCGATTATTATTGGGCGCGCGCTCACGGGCGGCGCGCAGCGCTGTATTCGGTTGTCCCTGATCCTTTAAAAATTTATGATAACGAAGATTGTCCTTGTGGCAGTGGGAAAAAGTTTGCTTGTTGTTGCGGGATATTGGCTTGAACTTTGCGCGTCATCTTTATTAAAAATTTAAAATTCTTATCAAAATAAATATGAAAATCGCCATTTGTGGAAGCCTGGTTTTTACTTATGAAATGGAGCAGTTGGCCAAAGATTTACGGCAACTGGGTTTTGAAGTTTTTTTACCGTTAACTTCGGAGCGGATTTTGCGTGGGGAAGTGACTTTGGAAAAAATTAAAGCGGAAAAATTGAACGGGAAAATCACCGAGCGCGTTATCAAAAACAATTCCATTCGTGCCTATTGTGAAGTTATTAAAAATAGCGATGCGATTTTGGTCGCCAATTATGATAAAAACGGCGTGAAAAATTATATTGGTGGTAATGCTTTTTTGGAAATGGGTTATGCCCACATTTTGGAAAAACCGATTTTTATTTTAAATGATATTCCGGATTTGTCTTACACTGATGAAATCCGGGAAATGCAGCCGCTTGTTTTAAACGGTGATTTGAGTTTGATCAAATAACCCAATTCTTTTATTTCGCAGTCTTGACAAAACTAGCTTTCTTGTTATATTTTAAAAAGTACCTTAAAAAATGAAATTTAAGCTGGTTATAGCCACAAAACTCTTAAAAATTAGGTGTTTTATGGCTGTAACCACGAAGGCGACAGTTCCTGCTCGGATTAGGGCAATGTCAAAAGCGCAAATTAGCGCAAGGAGAAAATCATGGCTAACACCGAATTTGCTGCGGCTAAACTCACATTGGGGCAACTTAATGCTATTGTCAAAAAGCTTGGCGGGCACGAAGGGGCTCTTCGCTTTTTGCGAGATGAAATCAGGATTGTGGAACCTGATAAGAGATGGAGAGAGGAAGATGGAATAATTTACTTTTCGGTCACCAGTGATGGGACTACGGGGCAGCAATGGATAGACCGTTTAAACAAAAAAGGGTACTGTCTTGACAGTGCCGTCGAAAATATACTTTGCTCGAGGAATTTCGAGCCGAGCTCGGGAGTGACCATAAAAGTAGCACTCCTAAAAGGGATGCTCTGGAATGACGACGAAAGAAACAGAGAGAATGTTCTCTCGAAGGCAATAAAAAGTTTTGAGTTTGCCTCCCCACCGTTTGAGGTTTTATGTCTCATTCGGGATTCTTTCTCCGACGAGGAGATAGATGACATGGGGGTTTCAAAAATCATCAGCTTCAAAAAACCAACCGTAGTAGTTTCCTGTGGCGGGAAAGGTTGCTACGGAGATTGGATGAACCACCTGGTGGTTCAAGAGGAAGACTCATTGTGGCATCGTAGTGTCGGATTCGCGTTTGTTATCCGCGACGCTATGGACGCGGAGTGAATTTATCGTTTTTTTTACCAAACCTGGTTGCGAATAAGCAGCCAGGTCTTTTTATTTTAAACGGTGATTTATCCTTGATTAAATAAAAAAAATCCCCAACCATAGTTGATTGGGGCGGTGAACGTGAAATTGTGCAGCTGCTCTTAACCGAGCAGTTTTTTGAGCAGTTCTTCGTGCGCGCTGAGCGTGACCGCGGGGTCGTGCAGCCGCTGGTGCAGCTCGGGCGGCAGATAGAGCTCCACTTCGTGACAGGTCGCCTTCAGGAACGATCCTTCCATTACGCAGCGGAAGTTCAAGCTCGCGTTGTGCCAGGTCTTGATGTGGCCGTGGCAGAGCAGATCATGGAAGTGCTCTTTCATTTTCAGTTCTTCCATGAAGAGTTGATCGATGCTACCGACGCGCCGCATCATTTCCACCACTTTTGCTTTCGGTTTGATGGTCAGACGATGGCTACGATAATCAATTTCTATCCATAAACGGGACGGAAACTGTTTGTTGGCGATTGGCAGGATGTCGGCTTGTCCGCCGGCTTCCAACCAGAGCGTCAACAGGTCGTTGAATTTTGCATGTTTGACGATGTGTCGCTTATCCTGCATTATTTCCCTCCTTTGCAGTTGCGAAATGGCGTTTATAGTGTAAACTTTTTGTGTGAAAAGTCAATCACTTGGAGAGCCCTTGATTTACTTGCCATTTTGCTTAAAAGCGTCTAAAATGTTAATACTTTCTCAAAATTTATCAGTTTTTGATAATTTAATGAATAATTTAAAGAGTATGTCTCTAAGCATTCGAACAAAAACGAAATTGAACGTTGTGTTGATTGCGATTTCCGCCGTGTTGCTGGCAATTTATGTTTGGCCGCAGGGTGTGAATAAGGGTTTGTCGACCGTCCAATCTTGGTTCGGTTCTGAAACTCCTTGGCAATTGGAAGAAAATCCTTTCAGCTTGGGCTTGGATTTGCAAGGTGGTAGTCATTTGGTTTATGAAGCTGATGTCAGTAATTTATCCGCCGGTGAAGTGGAAGCTTCCATGGAAGGGGTACGTGACGTGATTGAAAAACGCGTTAACGCTTTTGGTGTTTCCGAACCGCAGGTGCAAACCAACAAGAGCGGTGAGAGCTGGCGCATTATCGTGGAATTGGCCGGTGTCAAAGATGTCAAAGAGGCCATTAAGATGATCGGTGCCACGCCGTTGTTGGAATTCAAAGAATTAAATGATGAGCCGTTGCGTGCTTTGACCGCTGAGGAAAAAGCGCAATTGGATCAATATAATAAAGATGCGGAAGCGCGCGCCAATAATTTTTTGGCTCAAGCCAAGGCTAATCCGGCCGGATTTGAGGAATTGGCCAATGCCAATAGTGAATTGGTGCCAAGTATTGATTTGGGTTTAGGTGATGACGTAAAAGTTCAAGCAAATATTGATTTGGATTATGTCGATCGAAGTAATGCCACTTATGAAGCGTTATATAAAGCGGCCGAAACTTCCGGCGCCAATACCATTGTCGCCAATTTGGTGGACTGGAATGGCGGTTGGAACGTTGTCCGTGTTTTGGATAAAAAAGAAGAGAAGAAAGAATATCATGCCGCGCATATCTTGGTTTGTTATAAGGGGGCGACCGCTTGTACTCAAGAACGCAGCAAAGAAGAAGCTTTGGCTTTAATCACTGAATTGAAAGGCCAAGCGACTGTCGGTGATGCTTTTTATACTTTGGCCAAAGAAAAATCCGATGAAAGTATTGCCAAAGATACCGGTGGAGAATTGGGTTGGTTCGCCGATGGCGTGATGGTCAAACCGTTTGAAGACGCTGTCAAAGCGATGGCGGTCAATACCATTTCCGATGTTTTGGAAACCGATTTTGGTTATCATATTATTTGGAAGATTGAAGATCGCGTGATTCCTGAATATCATTTACAACATTTGTGGGTTGCCAAAAAGACCGAAGCGGATATCGTGCCGCCACCGGCTCGTTGGAAAAATACTGAATTGTCCGGTAAGGATTTAAAGCGTGCTGATATTGTCACTGATCAATATTTGGGCACTCCGGAAATCAGTTTGGAATTTACTGATGAAGGTAAAGAATTGTTTGCGGCCGTGACCGGTCGTAATGTCGGTAAGCCGATTGCCATTTTCTTGGATGGCCAAGCGATTGTTGATGCTAATGGTGATGGTGTGATTAGCGAAGGGGAAGAATATGCGCCTACGGTGAATCAAGAAATTACTGATGGTAAAGCGGTGATTCAAGGTCAATATACCATGGAAGAAGCTAAGATCTTGAAACAACGTTTGAACGCCGGTGCCTTGCCGGTGCCAATCACTATGGTTAGTCAAGAAACCGTTGGTGCGACTTTGGGCCAAGAATCTTTATCACAAAGTTTGAAAGCCGGTATGTGGGGATTCTTGATTTTGGCTTTGTTTATGATTGCTTATTATAGATTGCCGGGTTTATTGGCAGTTTTCGCCTTAGCCTTTTATAGTTTATTGGTTTTGACGATTTTCCGTTTCATTCCGGTCACTTTGACTTTGTCCGGTATTGCCGGTTTTGTCTTGTCCATCGGTATGGCGGTTGATGCCAACGTCTTGATTTTTGAGCGTTTACGTGAAGAATTAAAGACCGGTAAACCGTTGTCTTTGTCCTTAAATGATGCCTTTACCCGCGCTTGGCCGGCGATTTTTGATGGTAATATGTCCACTCTAATCACTTGTTTGATTTTGATGTGGTTCGGCACCAGCATGATTAAAGGCTTTGCCATTACCTTAACCATCGGTATTTTGATGAGTATGTTTACGGCCATGGTTATTACCAAAATTTTGTTGATGTTCAGCTCCGGAAAGAGCGAGAAGGTCAGCAAATGGCTATATCGAGTTTAATTCATAAAATTAAAAGATATTAATATGTTAAACATTATTCAAAAAAGACGCTGGTGGTTTGTCTTATCCGGCGCGATGGTGGTGGCGAGCCTTGTCTTTTTGTTGATTTGGGGCTTAAAACCGGCGATTGATTTCACCGGAGGTACCTTGTTGGAATTAAAGATGAGCAATGCCGAAGTGAACAACACTGCTTTATACAACATCATTAAAGACAATGGTTTTGATAACAATCCGGTGATTCAACAGAGTTCTGAAAATCGTTATTTGGTGCGTATTAAACCAATTGAGGAAAGTACTCACACGGAATTGTTGGCGAAAATTCAAGAAGCCGATAATGGCGTGGAAGAATTACGCTATGAATTTGTCGGTCCGGTAATCGGGCAGGAATTGAAAGATAAAGCTTTTTACGCCATTATTTTGGTGATTATTGCCATTGTTTTGTACGTGGCTTGGGCTTTCCGTAAAGTTTCTTATCAAGTTTCTTCTTGGTCTTACGGTTTTATCGCCGTAATCGCTTTGATGCATGATATTTTAATCGTGATCGGTTTGTTCGCGGTGTTGGGACATTTTATGCAAGTGGAAGTCGGTTTGCCGTTTGTCGCGGCCTTGTTGACGATTTTAGGTTATTCCGTCAATGATACGATTGTGGTTTTTGACCGTGTTCGTGAAAACTTACATAAAAAAGGCAAGCATGGTGATTTTGAAGAAACCGTTAACTTGAGCGTTAACGAAACTTTGGCGCGTTCCATCAATACCTCTTTCACGACTTTAATAGTCTTGATTATGGTATTTTTCTTGGGCGGTGCCACTTTGAAGTTTTTCATTTTAGCCTTGATCGTCGGTATTACCGTCGGTACTTATTCTTCCATTTTTTTGGCGGCAACTTTGTTGACGCAAACACAAAAATGGTTTGCGAAGAAATAGGATAGCTTTGATAATAAAAAAAGCGTCACGATATATGTTGTGACGCTTTTTTGTCAATATTTTTTTAAGTTTAATTCTTTTTAAAGCTTACTTGCGTCTTTTTCCACTTACGCCTACCGGCGCTTGCCCCCTTTTGTGAGTACAAAAGGGGGCACCAAAAAACG
>DAIPKK010000038.1:0-7092 GCA_036769805.1 Patescibacteria group bacterium | reverse complement strand
CCTCAGCGACGGCCGGTAAGTAGCCTGTGGATAAGTGTCATTATTGGCGCCGTGGTGATTGAACGGCGCTTTTTTTGTGCCGTATTTCGCTCCCATAATGAAAGGCTTGACAATCTATTGACTTTTATTAAAATATATCGTAATTTAAAAATAGCTTAAAAAATTATTTATTATATTCTTTTTTTATGACTCAAACGAAAACACAAAAGTTGGACGTCCAGCAGATCTTAAACGATCTCTTTTCGTATTTGAATCCTCGTGAAAAAGAGGTATTAAAACGTCGTTATGGTTTGCAAGGCAATGATCAAGAAACCCTGGAACAAATTGGGCAATCTTATAGTATTACTCGGGAACGCGTGCGCCAAATTGAGGCCAATGGTTTGCGTAAATTAAAGAAGGTTGATGCCATTCAAAAGGTGAAAGTTGATTTGGATTATTTGTCCGATATGGTGCAATCTTTATTGTTACAAGCGGCCGGTTTGATGTCCGAAGGGGATTTGGTGGCCAATGTCGCCGGAGTGCACAAGAAAATCAATGAAATCGCTTTGAAGCAATCCATCAATTTCTTGTTGTCCTATGTTTTGCAAGATCGTTTTGATCGCATCAATCGTCATGAAAAATTTCAAGATGCTTGGAAGATTAAAAATTTGGATTTCTCCATTTTGGATAAAGTGATTGACGCTTTGGTGGATATTATCAACGCCAACGGCGAACCGATGTCCGGTGAAGCTTTGATGAAGGCTTTCCAAAAAGGTGAATTTTACAAACAAAACGAAAAAATCTTGTTGGAAATTTGTGATTTGAATCATGATAAGAAATTGACTTTGGATGAGGTCTTATTCGCTTACATTAAAGTGTCACAAGGCATTAAACAAAATTTATTCAGTCAATGGGGTTTGCGTGATTGGAAAATCGTTTCTCCGAAAACCATCAATGATAAAATTTATTTGATTTTGAAGAAAGCCGGTAAACCGATGCATTATCGGGAAATCGCCGTCGGTATCAACGAAGCCGCTTTTGATAAAAAGAAAGCTTGCGCTGCCACCGTTCACAATGAATTGATTATTGATAAGAAATATGTTTTGGTTGGTCGCGGTTATTATGCTTTGCGCGAGTGGGGTTATGAAGATGGTACAGTGGAAGAAATGATTGAAAAAATCTTGAAGAAAGCCGGTAAAGCGATGAGCAAAGATGAAATCATTAAACAAGTTTTGGAAAAGAAATTCGTTAAACAAAGCACCATTTATTTGGCTTTGTTGAATAAGAAAAAATTTAAAAAAGTGGAACAAAATAAGTATTCTTTAAAATAAATATTTTATGAGTGACTTCCCGAGGAGCTTTTATATTACCACGCCGATTTATTACGCCAGTGGCGATCCCCACGTGGGACACGCTTACACGACGATTTCGGCGGATATTTTGAGTCGTTATTATCGTCAATTTATTGGCGAAAGCAATGTTTATTTTTTAACCGGTACTGATGAACATGGTTTGAAAATTGCCAAGAACGCTGAAGCCGCCGGTTTATCTCCTCAGGTTTATGTTGATCAAATCGCCGAAGCGTATCGTCAATTATGGAAAGATTTGAATATCAGCCACAATGATTTTATTCGCACGACCGAAGAAAGGCACGAGAAATTCGTGCGTTTTTTTGTTGAAAAACTTAAAGACAACGGTTATTTGTATGAAGCGGAATACGAAGGTTTGTATTGTGTCGCTTGTGAAAAATTCATTGCTGAGAAAGATTTGGTGGATGGTAAGTGTCCTGACCATCAACGTGCCCCGGAAAAACTGACGGAAAAAAATTGGTTTTTTGATTTGAACGGTAAGCACAGCGGCCGTAATTTATTATTGGAAGTGAAAGATTTAATAACAAGCGGTGAATTGAAAATTTTGCCGGAAAAAATGGAGAAAGAAGTGCTTGGTTTGCTAAATCAAGATTTGCCGGATTTTTCCATCAGCCGCAATAAACAAAACGTGAAATGGGGCATTCCTTTACCTTGGGACGATAATCAATTGATTTACGTTTGGGCGGATGCTTTGACCAATTATTTGTCGGCGGTGGATGGTGGGCATTGGTGGCCGGCGCAAGTGCAACTTTTAGGTAAAGATATTTTGAAATTTCACGCTATTTTTTGGCCGGCAATGCTTTTGGCCAATGATTACGCTTTGCCAAAAGTGATTTTTTCGCATGGTTATTTCACGGTGGACGGACAAAAAATGTCCAAAACCATCGGTAATGTCATTGATCCGGTGGAAATGACCAATCAATACGGCAGTGATGTCACGCGCTATCTCTTATCAACGAATTGTCCTTTCGGTGATGATGGTGATATCAATCGCGAACAGTTTGCCGAAAAATATAATGCTTTTTTTGCCAATCATTTAGGCAACTATGTTAATCGCATTTTGACTTTGGCGCATAAATATTATGAAGGGAAAGTGCCGGCGCGCGATGTCAATTTGGAAAAAGATTGGCAAACGCAAGTGGATAATGCTTGGTTGGTTTATCATCAGGCGGCCGGGCGCGTGGAATTGGAAAAAATGATTAAAGTCCCGACGGAATTGATTCAGTCAGCCAATGAATATATTACCAAATTGGAATTGTGGAAAATGATGAAAGAAAATCCGGAACAAGCGGCCCCGCATTTATATAATTTGTTGGAGGTTTTGCGTCACAGCGCTTTGCAGTTGTATCCGATTATTCCCGAGGGCGCGTCCAAAATTTTGGAAGCGTTGGCGGCGAGTGTTGATGGTCACACTGCTTGGGGTGGATTGACGAGTGGACAATCATTAGGTCAATTGGGAATTTTATATCCTCGTTTGGAAAATAAACAATAAATTTATGGTTACCAATATCATCATCGCCGTTCTGTTGTTGGCGGGCGTGGCGGCCGGTTGGTCGCAAGGTTTGATTAAAGGCATTGGTGCTTTGATTTCATCCATTGTCACGATCAGCGGTTTTGTGTATGTGTTTCGTCATTGGAACAGCGATTCTTGGTTAAAAATAATTTTGGTAATTGCGTTGCTGGTGGCGTTTTTTCTGGCTTTCAAATTCGCTTATTGGTTATTGGAAAAATTGATTAAAGTGTTATTTGTCATTCCTTTCATGAAAGAGATTGATAAGGTATTGGGTGCGATTTTGGGCGTGTTGGCGGGTGTTTTGTCAGTGGTGGTGATTGATTTCTTGATTTTGCAAACTACGTGGTTTAGTTTTGTTCCTTGGGAATATACCGGCGTCTTGCAGGTTTGTTTGAAAATTGGTAAATTAATGATAATCGGATTGTAATTTCATTTTTCAAAATTTTATAAAATCAAAATAAAAAACTATGTATATTGATACCCATTGCCATGTCAATTTTACGGATTTTAAAGATGATTGGCAGGAAGTTTTGGAGCGCGCGCAAAAGAATGATACTTGGGCGATTGTGGTCGGTACCAAGATGTCCAATAATTTGCGAGCGGTTAATATTGCCAAGCAATATCCCAAGGGTGTTTACGCGGCGGTCGGGGTTCACCCGGTGCAGCTGATTGATACTGAATTTGAAGAATTTGACGGCGCCAGCGGTAAGAAAATAATGATAAAAAGTCCGGCTGAAAAATTTGATTATGATCAATATCGTGATTTGATTTTAAAATCCATCAACGAAGTGCCGGTGCAACGTTCTTTTATGCGTAACAACGCTTGGGGAAGAATCGTGGCGATCGGGGAGTGTGGTTTGGATTTTTATCATTTGCCGGAAGGTCTTACTGCTTTTAAACGAGAAGAATTGATTGATCAGCAAATTAAAGTTTTTAAAGAACATTTGCGTTTGGCCAATGATACGCAATTGCCGGTGATTATGCATTGTCGTGGCAGCAAAGACACGCCCGATGACGCTTACGACGTAATGTTGGATGTTTTAAAACATGCCAAATTGCGTTACGGTACAAATTTGAAGGGTGTTTTGCATTGTTTTTCCGGAAGCGCCGAACAAGCCAAAAAGTTTTTGGATTTGGGATTTTTACTTGGGTTCACCGGTGTGATCACTTATGAGAAAAGTGATAAATATGAAAAAATGTTGCGTGATTTGCCTTTAAATAAACTTTTGATTGAAACTGACTCGCCATATTTGACTCCGGATCCTTATCGTGGTCAGCGCAACGAGCCGTCTTACGTAAAACGTGTCGCTGAAACCATCGCGAAATATAAAGGAATCACCGTTTATGAAGTGGCCAAAGCGACCACTGATAATGCTTTGGAGTTGTTTAATTTGCGATACTAGTTGGTGGTTGTCATAAAATTCACACGTTCTTAAAAATATGCTATAATAAAATCGTCTTTTGGAAGACGATTTTATTGTAATTATAAAAATAAATTTATGGTTTTAGTAAATACACCATTGAACGGACCGGAAGGTTTGCCTTCAATGCCGCCGGCACCGCCGACGCCGGAAAATCCACCGAGCGTGGAGGGCGGGAGAGATGCCGCGCCGGAAGCGGCCATGGCCAGCGTGGGGCAACAAATTTCAGCAAACCAAGAAAATTTGCAAGCGGCTGAAGCGGCTTTGGTACAAGCGGAGGCCCCGTTAAGCGCGGAAGAACAATTTGTTAAAGATATTTATAATTTGATTATAGAAGATACTTTTTTTGCGCGTTTGCAAGAGGAAAGCAAGCAAAATTTTTTAAATGATTTCAACAAGTTTGTTAAAGAGCAAATTATTGTTAAACAAATAGATAAAACCCTTGATCAAAAACACATCAGTGAAATGTTGTTTGAGTTGTATTTTCCTTATGCCAAGAAAATTTCTTGGGCGCATTTGCAACAGGATGCTTTTAATGACGCGGCAAAATTGATGAAACATCTGAAAAAGTTAAATGTGTAAAAAGTTGGATTTGAAAAAATTAAAACAAAAACAAATAAAATAAAATTTTATGATTTGGGCGACCAGCAGCACGTATTTTGATAGCGCCGCGTCGGTGAATAGCTCGTTTGACGCGCGTAATTTGTTCGGTGGTTTGCAAAACGTGGAGTGGCGCTTGCCATTGACGATTTTTTTAGTGGCGGTTGGTATTTTTGTGGTTTTTTATTTGGTATTGATGATTATGCGGTCGCGAGCCCGCCGTTTGCGCGTAACGCCGGAGCAATCACGTAAAGTTTTATTGCGCGTGCAGTTACCGAAAGTTTTAGGTAAGACCACTGATGCCGGGCAAGCGCCCAGCGCCCAACAAATTCAAGAAGCGATTTCCGTCACGGAAAATATTTTCAATTCCATCGGTAGCTTGAAAGCACAAAAAGGCTTTAAAACGTGGTGGTTGGGGCATGATGATGAAGTTGGGTTTGAAGTGGTGGTGCAAAATAGTATCATTTATTTTTATGTCAGCGTGCCAAAATATTTGCAAAACTATTTGGAAGAACAAATTCACGCTCAACATCCTTATGCTTTATTTGAACCGGCGGAGGATTACAATATTTTTCATCCGGATGGGGTTGCTTTGGGGGCTTATTTGAGCTATGCCAAATCCTACATTTTTCCGATTCGTTCTTACAAAAAAATGGAAGGTGATCCGATGAACGCTTTATTAAATGCTTTGTCAAAATTTGATATGGAAAGTGGCGGTGCGATTCAGTTAATTTTTCGTTCTTCTCCCGGTGAATGGCATAAATTAGGCGCGAAAACCGCATCTTTGGCGCATCAAGGTAAAAAGTTGGATGATGCCATTGAAGAAGCGCATGGTGAAGGATTTATAAAAAAGTTTTTTAAATTTTTCAAAAGTTCTTCCGGCAAAGAAGAAGGTCCGAAAGATACTTATCGTTTAACCAGTAAAGAAGAGGAGGCGGTTAAATATATTGAAGAAAAAACCAGCAAAGCCGGTTTGGATGTTAACATTCGCTTGGTGGTTTCCGCCAAAGAAAAATCTTTGGCAGAATCTCGTTTGAATGATTTGGTGAATGCCTTTAATATTTTTAATATTTATGAATACGGTAATGGTTTTAAAGTGGAAACTCCTGATAAATTGCAGGGCTTGTTAAAGAAATTCATTTATCGTGATTTTGAGGAAGGACAAAAGATGATTATGAACGTGGAAGAAATGGCCAGTATTTTTCATTTTCCATTACCGTTTACCGACGCCCCAAACATTGATTGGCTTTTGGCTAAAAAAGCGCCCGGTCCGGTAAATATGCCGACCGAGGGACTGTTATTGGGGGAAAATGTTTATCGTGGCAATCAAATTCCGGTTTATATTAAAACCGCTGATCGCCGCCGTCACATGTATGTCATTGGTATGACCGGTACCGGTAAATCTTGGTTTATTGAAGGTTTGGCTTTGCAGGATATTTTGGCCGGTAAGGGCGTGTGTTTTATTGATCCGCATGGGGATGCCATTGATCATATTTTATCTCGCATTCCTAAGGAACGCGCCGATGATGTGATTATTTTTGATCCGTCTGATTTGGATCGTCCAATGGGTTTGAACTTGTTTGAGTTTGAAACGCCGGAGCAACGCACCATGGCGGTGAATGAAATGATTGCCATTTTTGATAAATTATATGATTTAAAAGCGACCGGTGGCCCGATGTTTGAACAGTATTTCCGTAATGCCGCTTTGTTGATGATGGAAGATCCGGAATCCGGCAATACCATTTTGGATTTGCCGCGTATTTTGGCCGATGAAAGCTATCGTCAATATAAGTTGGAGCGCGCCAAGAATTTGGTTATTAAGAATTTTTGGGAAAAGGAAGCGCAAAAAGCCGGTGGCGAAGCGTCTTTGCAGAATATCGTTCCTTACATTACTTCCAAGTTGACGACTTTTGTGGCCAATGATTATATGCGCCCGATTATCGCTCAACAGAAAAGCGCTTTTAGATTTTCGGAAGCGGTTAATTCCAAGAAAATTATTTTGGTTAAATTATCCAAAGGTTTGATTGGGGAGCTTAATGCCAATCTTTTGGGTATGATTATCATTGGTAAGATTTTGATGGCAATTTTGGGACGGGCGACCATCGCTGAAGAGGATCGCGAAGATTATTATTTGTACATTGACGAATTCCAAAACTTTTAACCGACAGCATTCAAATTATTTTGTCCGAAGCCCGTAAATATAAGTTGA
>DAIPKK010000037.1:0-7114 GCA_036769805.1 Patescibacteria group bacterium | reverse complement strand
AAATTTGTAAGGTTCATTGGCCTTTCCTCGCAAACTCGTCATCGTTTTGTCTTTTGCAAATCCAAAACGATTGACTCGAACAGACTGCTCGGATTTTGCTTACAGCAAAACCAGGCCATCTCACCTTCAAATTTTTACCTCCACAAGCTAATAGGCGGCAATAAAAAAAATTAATTCATATTTTTACAATAAATAAAAATCATAGTCCATCAATTCAACCGCTTCGCGCTAAAGCGCTCTCGCGGGAGGACTCACAGACGAATCAAAGTTCAAGACAATTCGCTCACAAATTTTAACCCTCTCGGACCAGGAGGGCGAAAGAAAAATTAAAAGGCGCGCTACCAATGGGCGATAAAAAAAAAAAAATGAAAGGTTTTCAAAAAATAATTATCTATCAAAATGTTTCATTGCCTCCTTTTCCTCAATCAACCAATAAATCGGGCGGCCGTGGGCGCAAGTGTGTGCGTTCATGGTAAACATTTCTTGGACCAAAGTTTTCATCACTGACTCATTCAAGTGTTCGCCGAATTTGATGGCACCACGACAAGCCGCGTATTTCAAAACGCGTTCCCGTTTTTTATCCAAATCCTCGGACTTCTCTTCCAAGGCCAAATCATTCAAAATTCCAAGCAATAATTGACCGGCTTCCACCCCCGCCAATTCCGCCGGCACCGCCTGCACCACGTAAGTGCGCCCGCCAAAATTTTCCACTTCAAAACCAAGTTCATTTAAAATATTTTGAAATTCCAAAAATAAATTTTCCTGCCAAGCGCTCATTTCCAGCTGCGCCGGAATCAACAAACTTTGTTTGCGAATATCTTGCGCCGCTTCACCGGTACGCGATAATTTCAAATATAAAAGCCCTTCAGCCAAAGCATGCTGATCAATAATCATCAAACCGGCCGGTACTTCCACTAAAATAAATTCCGTGCCCCACTGCCCAACCACGCGCCACTCCGGCTGTTTATTTCCCCCCGCCCCCCCGCTATCCGCCAGGCTCAAAGTTTGCGGTTTCAATTCAATCGGTTCGTAAAGCGTTTTTGATATTGAATTTAAATTAGAAACATTTTTCTTAAAATCAAAACTTGAATTAAATCCGAAACTCTTGGGAACAGATGATTTCACCGGTGCCGCGCTCGGCCAGACATTCCCTTTATTTCCAAATGATGGAGAAAAATCCGGTGCAGACTTGCTTTCCAAAACTTCGCTCTGAACCATGCAATTTTTAATCACCTGACGCACCGCGCTAAAAATCAAATGCTCATCAGCGAACTTCACTTCGCTCTTGCGCGGATGAACATTGACGTCAACGGCGTCACCGGGCACTTGCAAATGAATAACATAACCGGGATAAGATCCGGGTGGCAACAAATGTCCGATACCATCAATAATCGCTTTGTGAATCAAGGGGCTACTGATCGGTCGCCAATTCACAAAAATATATTGATCATTGCGACGATTTTGCCAATGATTGGGCTTACTGATAAAACCACTCACTTGAATCTTTTCACTTTCCCAATTAAAACCCTGCCACGCTTTCAGTTTATCTTCACCGAGCGTTTGGCCGACGCGCTCCAGCCAACTGTCGGTTTTCGTGCAATTCAATTGCTCTCGTCCATTGTGCGACAAACGCCACGCCACGTTAGGATAAATTAATGCAAAACGCGTCACCAATTCCATGATATGATTAAACTCGGTGGCCGGCTGTTTTAAAAATTTTTTCCGCGCCGGCACATTGTAAAATAAATCCTCAACCCGAACGATGGTGCCACCACTCAAAACGGTTTTCTCGGTTTGATATTGTCCGCCATCACTCAAGGAAACTTGCCAAGCAACTGTTTCCGCCGCTTGTTTGGATTGCAAAGTCAAACGCGACACCGCCGAAATACTGGCCAAAGCTTCGCCGCGGAAACCAAGCGTTTGCAAAGCCGACAAATCATCAATCACTTTCAGTTTGGACGTGGCGTGCGGTTCCAAAGCCAACAACAAATCATCAGCGGCGATACCGCCACCGTTATCGGCAATTTCAATCAAAGAAATTCCACCATTTTCAATTTTGATATCAATTTCCGTCGCCCCCGCGTCCAAAGAATTATCCACCAATTCCTTAACCACCGAAGCCGGCCGCTCCACCACTTCGCCGGCGGCGATTTTATTGATGACATTTTGATCAAGTTTTGATATTTTACCCATAATTTTATTTCTTTAATTTTGACTGCCAGCGTGCCACGATTTCCAAAACCTGCAAAGGCGTCAATGAATTATAATTCAAATCTTTCAGTTCCGACAAAACCGCTGTCTCATCCTCGTTCGGTTCCGGCAACACGCTCGCCGGCACTTTTGTCTGAAATAAATCCAACTGTTGCACCGCCACCTTACCGTTCATTTTTTCCAAATCAGCTAAAATTTCTTTGGAGCGACGCAAAACCGTTTCCGGCAAACCGGCCAATTTAGCGACGTGAATCCCATAACTGCGATCGGTTCCTTGATTGATGATTTTATACAAAAACAAAATTTCTTTGCCACTTTCATCCACTGCCACCGAATAATTTTTGACGCGACTCATCTGTTTTTCCAATTTCAACAATTCGTGGTAATGGGTAGCGAACAAAGTTTTAGCACCGATTTTATCATGAATAAATTCAGCCACCGCCCAGGCGATACTCAAACCATCATAAGTACTGGTCCCGCGCCCCAGCTCATCCAAAATAATCAAACTTTGCGCCGTAGCATTATTTAAAATATTGGCGGTTTCTTCCATCTCCACCATAAAAGTGGATTTCCCAAAACTGACATTATCACTGGCCCCGACGCGCGTGAAAATTTTATCCAACAAACAAATATTCGCTTCTTCAGCCGGCACAAATGAACCTAAATGGACCAAAATCGCCAACAAAGCACTCATCCGCAAATAACTGGATTTACCGCTCATGTTGGGGCCGGTAATGATATGCAGCTGCTCCGCTTGTGAATTTAAATTAATATCGTTTGGAATATAAGCTTTTTGTAAATAACGTTCAATCACCGGATGACGTCCGTTTTTCACACTCAGCACGCCCTCATCATTGATTTTCGGACGAACATAACGACACTGCTCGGCCAACTCCGCCAACGCGCTAAAAACATCGGCGCGTCCCAAGGCATCGCCCAAAGTCTGCAAATCCTGAACATAAGCTTGCGCCTGACGCAAAATTTCCAAATATAAATTTTGTTCCAAAGCAAACAATTTTTCTTCAGCGCCCAAAACTTTTTCCTCAAATTCTTTCAATTCCGGTGTAATAAAACGCTCGGCATTAACCAAGGTTTGCTTGCGAATATAATCAGTTGGCACGGCGTCCAAATTAGCCTTGCTGATTTCAATATAATACCCGAAAACTTTGTTGAATTTCACTTTTAGAGAATTGATGCCGCTACGCTTGATTTCTTTTTCTTGCAACTCACGCAAATAATCTTTGCCGGAATACATAATTTTCCGCAGTTCATCCACCTCGGCGTGGTAGCCGTCACGAATAATATTTCCCTCGTGGAGCGTGGCGGATGGTTCGTCTGACAAAGATTTTTGCAACAAGGTCAACAAATCTTTAATTTCCAGACAATTTTCAAAAATATTTTTCCACAAATGGCTGTTTAACTGCTGTAGATTTTTTTTGATTTCCGGCAAGACTTCCAAAATATTTTTTACCTGAATCAAATCTTTGGGATTTGCCCGCCCCGCCCCCACGCGCCCGGCCAAACGCGCCAAATCATACAAATCTTTCAGTTGCGAACGCAAAGCGCCGCGCAATAATTTTTTCTCTTTTATTTCCGCAACCGCGTCCAAACGCTCTTCAATCGCCGCGCGATCACGCAAAGGTCGCGCCAAATAGGTTTGCAGGAGGCGCGCGCCCATCGGTGTCACCGTGAAATCAATTACCGACCACAAACTGCCATCAACTTTTCCATTAAAAGAATTATTGAAAATTTCCAAATTATACAAAGAGGCATTATCCAAAATTAAAAAATCCCGCAAATAATAATAGCGGATTTTGTTAAGATGATAGGCGTCGGCCATCTGTTTATCTTTGACATACTGGAGGATCGTGGCGATGGTTTCCAACAAAATTTTATTGTCTTCCGCCAAACCAAAGGCCGCCAAACTGCTGACTTTAAATTGATTCAAAATCAAATCGCGCGCTTTCACCCATTTGGGCAAAGCGTATTTTTGCCAACGATATTGCTTCATCCATGAATATTTTTCCAAAGCAAGCAAATCATTCTCGGTAATTAAAATCTCCACCGCTTGCAAACGGTAGAGTTCTGATTCCAAATCATAAATATTATTTGCTTCACAAACCTTAAAATCTCCGGTGGACGAATCTAAAGAAGCCAAAACCCACGAATCTCCTTGTTTTTTCAGAGCCAATAAATAATTGTTTTTCTTTTGATCCAAAAGCATTTCATCCAAGGCGGTGCCGGCGGTCACCACTTGCGTCACTTGGCGCTCCACAATTCCCGGCAAACTCGGATCACTCATCTGATCGCAAATCGCCACCTGATAACCGGCTTTTACCATTTTCGCCAAATACGGTTTCATGGAATGATAAGGAAACCCGCACATTGCCAAAGGATTGTCACTGTTTTTGTTGCGTGACGTGAGCGTCAAATCCAAAACCGAACTGGCGATTTTCGCGTCCTCCCCGAACATTTCATAAAAATCTCCCAAACGATAAAATAACACGCAGTCCGGATGTTGCTCCTTCACCTTAAAATACTGCTCCATCATCGGCGTTAATTTTTGATTTTCCATTTCCGTCATAAAATAGCTTAAATGTCCATTTGCTAATTATAAGATAAAAATGGAAAAAGACAAATACTTTCTCTTTACTGCAATAAATCTTTCAATTGACGCAAATATTCATTCAAAGAGCTCAAACTGTCTTTGACCTCTCTTAAATTATTCTTATGAATTTGCCATTCCGCTTGATGTTCAGCAACCCATAATTCTTTGTCGGCACGCAACGCTTCAATCGCTTGACGACTAGCTTCAACGGATGCAAATTGAGCTTGTAAATCTTCCTTAAAACGTTTAATTTCCGTTTGTAAAAACATCACTTCCTCAGAGTTAACACCTTTTTGGGCTTTTTCCACGCGTGCTTCCCATTTGTCAAATTTTTTATCCAAAGTATTTTGCCAATTTTCATAACGTTCTTTCACAGCATCTTTAATTTCACCTTGGAATTGTTGAAGTTCCGTACGCACTTGTTCTTGGTATTGATTTCTCAATTCTTGCAATTCCCCTTTATTCTGATTGGATCTTTTGGATTGCAACTTGGTGGAAATTTCATTTCTCTTGGCCTTTAATTTGTCCACGCGATTTTGCCAATTTTCTTGCACTCGTCCAATGGCATTTTCCGAAGCTGATTCATTCGCCTCTGAACCTTCCATTAACAACATTGGTTCGGCTTCTCCGGCAGTCGTTTGAATACGAGCCCGATTTTGCATACCATCAGTATCACTGACTTCCGCTTCCGGATCATACATCGCACCGGCGCTTAACGGCAAAACCAACAAACTCAAAACTATCAAATTTAAAAAACTTTTTTGCATATTTTTTATTTTATGAATTATTGTTGAATTTCTTCGTACTCATTCATTAAACGATCAATCTCCAAATTTGTTTCATCAACCTCCACCATGTAATTTAAAATTTCATCGGTTTCAGCATCGGTCTTTTCCTCGCTTAATTGATTCACACCTTCAAGATTAACTTGCGCCGGTGTGTCTGTAGGAATTTGAGTATTTAAACACCCACCTAAAAACATTGTGGATAACAAAGTCCACGCGAAATAGCGTCGAAAGTTTTTCATACTTTTTGTTTTTTAATTTTTATTTTGGTTTTTGAACTATCATTCAAAAATTATTATATCAGAAAATTGAATTTGTGGCAAATGGTCAAAAAAAAGCCCCCTCGCCGACCGAAGTCAACAAGGGGGAAAGATCAGATCATCTCTGCTGTGCGAGTAGCATCAGCAAAGGAAAGAACAAGGTTTCCATGGCGCGAAACAGCAAACCACGGAAAGGCCGAGGAGATGGCGGCTAGTTGCCCAGCGGGGTCAGGACCCCGGCGGTGCAACGCCCCTGGAACACCGTGATCGGGTTCCCGAAGGCGTCGGTGCCGGAGTAGATGAACCCGCTCGGATCCTTGGGATCCGGGGCGACGGCGTTGGCGAAAACCAGCGCGTCTCCGGCCCCGTAGGGCGCCCGCGAGACGTTGAACTGGATGTCACCGGTCACACCCGGCCCATAAGCGGCACAGGGACGCAAACGGATGAACCCGTTCGCGTCGACGTTGATCTGCGTGTAATACACCACCGCGTTACCGAGGGTGGACGACACGTAGTTCGCCCGCATGCCACCCAAGAAGTTGCCCCAGGCCACGTTATGGACCTGGATCAACACCGAATTGGATCCGCCGTCCTGAACCAGGATGGTCGGGGCGATGTCACAGGCGTTGCCGATGCCGTCGCCGTCCGCATCTTCCTGACCAGGGTTGGGCATGAACGGGCAGTTGTCGCAGTTGTCACCGAGACCGTCGCCGTCCGTGTCGTCCTGGGCCGGATTGGCCACCGCGAGGCAGTTGTCGCAGGCGTTGCCCACGCCGTCGCCGTCGCCGTCCAGCTGGTTCAGGTTTGCCACCAGCGGGCAGTTGTCGGCCGAATCGCGGATGGAGTCGCCGTCGCTGTCGACGATGACCTCCATCTGGATCGGGACGGTGTCGGTTTCCAGACCGGAGTCCTCCCAGACGTGGACGGTATACGTGTACCACGCCTCGGGAGCGGTGGTGTCCATGGTGGCGCACCACACCGACTGATACGGGGCCGGCATCTGGGCCAGGCTGATTTCGCCCATGCCCGGGATGTCGCTGGTGACGGTCACTCCGGCGAGGTCGCCGTCGTAGTCCACGACAGCGACACAGAAATCGATGTCGTTCCCGGAGTTGATGCCGCCGAGATTGTCATCGGCCGGGTCGTCGATGTGGACGCCGCTGTCCGAGACGGTCAGCAGCCTGCTGCCCGCGGGCCAGATCTGGATGTTGGACACGCGCGAGGGAGTGCCGAACTCCACCTCGACGGTG
>DAIPKK010000079.1:0-1574 GCA_036769805.1 Patescibacteria group bacterium | reverse complement strand
TAATGGTTTCAAATTTACTCGCGATCAGGCTATTCCCGTTGGGGGCAATAGCGGTTTGAGCGAAATCGCCGAATTCGCCACTTCGGATAAGATTGTGCATGGCCATGGTGTCGGCAATGTGATGGTTCGCGATATCTTGCCTGATTACGCTAGTTTTTCCCTAAAAGAGATTGATTTTTCCCTAATGAGGCCGTTAAAAGTCGTGATTGATACGGCTAATTCCGTTTCCGGCATACCCGTGGAAAAGATGTTTGAGAATGCCAAAAATTGTGAAATGGTGCACTTGCTCAAGGAGTTGGACGGCTCTTTCCCGGTTCATCATCCCGACCCTTCGGTGCGCGACAATTTGGTTTATTTGGCCAATGAAGTAAAACAGCGGAAAGCGGATTTCGGGGTAGCTTTTGACGGTGATGGAGACCGGATTGTTTTTGTCGACGAAAGAGGTAAAGTGGTCCGTTCTGATGCCATCACTTTAGTCGTGGCTTTGCAGCTTTTGGAAAAAAATCCCGGAGCGAAAATCGCCTATGATTTGCGCTCTTCCAAAATTTTACACGAAGAAATCCTCAAGCACGGCGGCGAAGCCTTAATGAACAGGGTGGGGCATTCATTTTTCAAATCACGCATGCGCCAAGATAATGTTTTGTTTGGCGGCGAAACCACTGGGCATTATTTTTATCAGCCGAATTTTTATTGTGAAGCTCCTTGGTTCGTGCTTTTCAAGGTCATAGAAGCCATGTCCGAATACAATGTTTCTTTATCCAAATTGGTCAAGCCGTATTTGGTTTACCCTAATTCCGGAGAGATTTATTTCCAAGCCGACGATCCCAAAAAGGCGGTAGAAATTTTGGAAGAAAAGTTTACGCCCGGCCAAATTAATAAAATGGACGGTTTGCGCGTAGACTTCCCGACTTGGTGGTTTGTGATGCGCCCTTCCAATACCGAGCCGGTCATCAAACTGGTTATGGAGGCTAACACGCAGGCAATCTTGGATGCTAAGTTACGCGAAGTGGAGGAGATTATGCATAATTTAGGGGCGAAGATAATAAAGAAGGACGAAGATACTAATTAAAGGATTGGTTGCATAATTGGCAATAAACGACAAAAAAGAACCCCGTTTGCGACGGGGTTATTGTTTTAATACTTGAAGGTTTGGTGGACAGAGGGGACAAATCCGCGGCTCAGGGGGATTGCATCCGCATCCATTCTTTTGCCGCTTTGGCAGGCGGTGATGGCGCAGGGCTTATTGTTTATCATCAGTGGGCCCGAGCCATTGAGCCTGAAAAGTCCCATTGGCTGATCAAATGACATGCCGGTTTTTCTGCTTGTCATCAGATCATAAATCGTTAGGTCGTAGGGAGAAGATTTGTTAACATTGTAGCGCAATCTGCGAAGAATGTTGCAATCTTGTTTTTTATCCCCAAAAACCAGAATGCCGCGCCTTTTGTATTCCTTGCCTCGAAAAGAGATTATTATATCATTTTCAGCGTCAAGGCCGACAAATTCGCTTGGAACTTCACGGATAATATTAGGGATGACGGCGCCTCCAAGCTTTTTAATTGCGGCTTGAATTTCTT